>NZ_LUUM01000034.1:0-1462 GCF_001644125.1 Methylosinus sp. R-45379 | reverse complement strand
CCGCGAGGAAGGGCTGATGATGTGGACGGCCTCTCCTCAACGGCATCATAGTGCCGAGGCGTGGTCGCCGGAGCGCCACAAAGAGGGAGACCGTCCGTGAAGCAGTTTATCAGAATCGGAGTCGATCTGGCCAAGAACTATTTTCAAATTCACGCGCTGGCGAACGAAGGCGGGCCTGCGGTGACGCGCAAATTGAAGCGCTCGAAGATGCATGAGTTCTTTACGCAGATCGAGCCCTGTTTCATCGGCATGGAAGCCTGCGGTTCGGCGCATTATTGGGCCCGCGAACTCAAGACGATGGGCCACGAAGTTCGGCTGATGCCGCCGGCTTATACCAAGCCCTATGTCAAACGCGGCAAGAACGACGCGGTCGATGCAGAAGCGATCTGCGAGGCGGTGTCGCGTCCGGGAATGCGCTTCGTTCCGATCAAGAGCGCCGAGCAACAAGCGACGCTGATGCTGCACAAGACGCGCGAGTTATTGATCAAACAGCTAACGATGAGTGTCAACGCCCTGCGCGGCCATCTTTCGGAGTTTGGCATTGTCGTTGCCAAGGGAATCGGCCGCGTCGACGAGTTGCTCGAACTGGCCGAAAGCGATACGACGCTTCCCGAGATCGCCAAGACGGCCGTAAAGATTCTAGCCCAACATCTCGAAGGGCTCGAAAAATCGATCGACGATCTGGAGAAGCAAATCGGGCGCACCCATGCGCAAAGCGAAATGAGCCGGCTGCTCGACCAGGTTCCCGGCGTCGGGAAAATCATCGCCTCGATTATCGCGGCTAGCGTGCCCGACCCGAGCGTGTTCAAATCGGGGCGCGATTTTGCCGCCTGGCTCGGTCTCGCGCCGCGCCAGAATTCGAGCGGCGGGAAGCAGACGCTCGGGGGGATCACCAAGCAGGGCAACCGATACATAAGGAGACTGCTCGTTTTAGGCGCGACGTCACTGCTCAACGTCGTGGGCAAGCGCCAAGGCGCCTTACGCGACTGGATCGTCGCGCTGCTGGCGAAGAAGCCGGCGCGGCTGGTCACAGTGGCGCTGGCCAATAAGCTCGCCCGGATCCTCTGGGCGATGACGAAGACCGGCGAATGTTTTCGCGCCGAGATATTCGCGAAGGCGTAAAGAAGAGGCCTGCCGCCGCCGCTGCACTCGGTGCTCACCGAGGAGAATTACAGGTTCGAGTTTGGCAAGCGCAAAGAGGCGTGATGAACGACACGGTCGCAACCGAAACCGGGAACAACCCGCTCACCGTCATGAGCGCAAAGCTCGCCTGACTGATAGGGATCCCGGTCGTCGGACTTCATCAGGGCCAGCGGACATATGCGCCGCACCAACAGGCCGGACATATGACCGCAGCCGATCAAATCGTTCGAAACGTCAAAAGTGCTTGCCAGGGAGGGCCGTCCACATATGACGGTGAGGAAGCGCCGCGCGCGCCGCCGCGCCGTGGGAACACGGGCGC
>NZ_LUUM01000033.1:0-3797 GCF_001644125.1 Methylosinus sp. R-45379 | reverse complement strand
GGCTTCGGCTCTTGGAACTCCGGCTGGTCCACCTTCGTCTGCTCGATCATCTTCTGCTCAGGCGGCGGAGGGGGTGGAGGCGGAGGGGGCGGCTGAAGAATATTGACGATCGAAAGCTCGTGAATTCGGCGAGGCGCCGGAAGATCGTCATGTCCAGAAAGGACGACGATAGCGATGATCGACAGAACCGCGCCGCCGATCGCAATCGTCGCCCTATGGCGGCGCAGCCAGCCTCTCACAGACGCGTCATTGCGATGCTGGAAAGCTTCACGCTCCGGCCGACGATAACTTTGTCCAGTCGACGAATTCATGACGCCTTCTCCGAATTTCGCGCGCGGCAGCTCACTTCACCAACGGCTTGGTGGCGAGCCCCACTTGCGTGAGGCCGATACGCGACAAGAGATCGAGAACATCCATCACGCTTTGATATTGCGCCTGCGCGTCGCCGCGCAGCACGATCGGAAACTCCGGCGTCAACGCCTTCTGCTGGATGAGCCGCTGCTCGAGCTCTGGCAAGGTGACGGGAATCGTGTCGAGAAAAATCTTGCCATCATTGGCGATGGTGATCGCTTTCGTCGTTTGCGTGGCGAGGCTCGGAGCGGCGGAGGCCTTCGGCAGATTGACCTTTTGGCCCTGCACCGTCGCTGTCGTCATGATGATGAAGATCACTAGTAGAACATAGGCGAGATCGAGCATCGGCGTGATGTTGATATCGTCATAGGGCTTGGCTTCGTCTTGCATCTTCATTGGCGTCACTCCCCCGCAATTCGCCGCTCGACGACCTCGAACCGGCCTTCGGAATAGGATTCGGCCATGCGCGTCACGAATTCGTCGACGAAAACGTGAATGTCGCTCGTCAGATCTTTGATGCGGGAGATGAGATAATTGTATCCGAACAGCGCGGGGATCGCGACGCCGAGGCCGGCGACGGTCGCCACCAGCGCCGCGGCGATACCCGGCGCGATCGCATTGACATTCACATCTCCGCTCGCAGCGATCGCCGCGAAGGTGATCATGACGCCGACGACCGTGCCGAGCAGGCCGAGGAACGGCCCGCCAGAGATCGCGATGGTCAACACGACCATCATCCGATTGAGCTGTTGCGTCTCCTTGACGACCCCACTGTCGAGCGCCGCCCGGATCGCCGCGATCGACGGTCCGGAAAGCGCTCCCCTGCGCACGCCGGAGGCGACGAAGCGATGACGGATCTCCGAAGCGCCGATGTGATAGATTCGGTAGAGCGATGATGGACGCATGCTGTCTGCGTCCCGCTCGCTGATGCGGCCGCCCAAAGTCGCCACATCCTCATCGTCGCTGTGATCCAGCGCGGTAAGATCGGTCGCGAGCTCGCGAAAGCTCTTCATGAATTGCGCATTGGCCTTCGCCTGCCTGTTCAAATAGGTCGCGCGGTCGATCATGACGAGCCAGCTGATCGCCGCCATGATCATCAATAGGCCGATGATGATCCATCCATCGAGCGTCACCGATTTCAAGATGATCACCATATAGCCGGACAACCAGCTCGCGGTTTCTTCGTCCACGCTGAAGGAGATGAGCTTGGATGGATCCGGCCCCTGTCCGATCGCAGCGAATTTGATGAAGCCGGCCGAACGGGCACTCTTGGCGATTTGCAATTCGTCGATATCGCCGACGAATCCGGAAGCGCCCGCTTCGCCGCCGATCGCAGCGCTCGTTCGGAGCTCTGGAACGCTGGCGTCGAGCGTCGCATAGACGCGGCCGTCGACATAGAGCGAGAGGCGCCCCGCGCCAGCGACAACGGCGAGATGCCGCCAAGCATTCGCAGTCCAAGGCGCTCCGACGGCGCTGCGCGCGACGGCGCCGGCTGTCGTCACCTCGATGTAAGGCGCACCGTTGTCGAGGCCTATCGCCAATGCATCGGCGCCGGCGCGGCGGCTATAGAGCGTCGCATCGGACGCGAGCGTCGCCGGTTTGACCCAAGCCGAAAAGGTGAAAGCGTCGCCAGCGGCTAGCGCCAAGGACGGAGACGCGGGAATAATAAGAGGCGCGCGGCCGTCGAGCCGCAAGCCGCCGCCGATGATCGCGCCATCGGCTGGCTGACCGACGCTCGACGCATTGTTGCCCCACACTGACGAGTCGAGCGCCGGCGTTCCGCGTTCCGCGAAATGATAGACGAGCGCGGCGTCCGCATCAAAGGTCCCTTTGGGATCAGCGGTCGAGACGGCTTTTTTGTCGCCATAGTACAACCATATGTCCGTCTTTGCGCCGGGCTGCACATTCGGCGCGGCCACCCATATCAACGCCTCCCCTAGAAGGGGATCGAATTTCTCGATGTGATGCTTGAGCGGCGTCTTGTCGTCGCCGGCTACGAAGCGCAGATCGCCGCCATCCTCTTTGGCTGCGGAAAAGCGGAAATTGCCTATGTGCAGTCGCACCAGCACCGGCGTCGCGCCGATAGGATCCGTGATATTGGCTCCAGAGGCGCTAACGTCGATGGTGATTTTCTTGCGCAGCTGCCACTCGTCGTTCCACCAGGCGAATGCGGAGGACGACCACAATGTCATCATCGTAGCGACGCAGAAGAGCATCGAGGCGATGCGGAAGCGGCGGCGCGCGAACTCGAGCGCCAATTGACGGCCTCGCAGCTCGGATAGAATGGGCATGTCGAACGTCATCGTCGTCATCAGAATTCACCCCAGACACGAAAGTTCAGGCGCGGCTCCTTCGCCTGCGTATAGAGTTGGCTTATCATTGGCATCGAATAGACGAACATGCCGCTCACATGGTCGAGCAGCTTGATGCGCGCCCCGAAGCCATAGCTCCACAAATTGAAATGCGCCTGCTGCTCGGCCAGCGGGTGAATGACTTCGACGACCCCCTTGTCGACGAAGCCGAACAGCCTCCACTCGTTGAACAGGCTCACTGGCAGGCGATCCGCGCCGGCTTCTCGTTTGAACGCATCCTGCAGAATTTCGCCCACGTTGGGGCTGCGCAGTTCCACTGTGCCGGCGGCTCCAGTGTCGCCGAGGACCTCGGATTCGAGATAGCCCCTCACCGTGTCGAGACCACCGACGCTGATCTGCTCGCTCGAGGCCAATGGGCCATCGGCGATCTGGCCGACGATCCGGCCATAGCCCTGGAAGCCGCCCGGCAACTCCTGCAGATGAGAAACGTCTAGATTGAAATGCGTGAAGCTTCCCGACGCATAGGCGCGTTTGTTGTCGAACGCTGTCTCGTTGCTGCCCGCCGGCCGCATATTCAAAGTGAATGACGCATTGAGCTGCGTGGTGGAACTTTCGGTCTGATAGGTGGCGTTGTAAGTCGCGACCAGGGGATAATAGGTGATCGGCGAGGAGGATGAAGTTTCGGCTCCGATCCTGACGACCTCGCCGTAGTGCTTATAGTCGAGCCCCACCGAGACGGAATGATACAGATTCTCGATCGCCGGCAGCGACATCACAGCGCGCAATCCGACGGTCTGGCCGGGCCCGACGACATTCACTCCGCCGACAGTGGCGACGTCGCTCGTCGATGTGAGTCCATATGCGAGCACCGCCAGCCAATCGACGTCCGGCACGCGCGCGAGATAAGAGGCGGAGAAAACCTCGGCGTCGGAACGTTTCTGCGGCGCCGACTGATAGGTGAAGCTCAGCGAATGACCGAGTTGCCAAAGATTATCGTAGCGCACAGTCCCGATGATGCGCTGAGGCGTCGTGTTGGGCGAGCGACGATTGTTGAACTCCATATTCGCATGGAGCGGAAGCTTGTCTTCGACTTCGAGATCGACATCGACCGTGCCTGGCGCGACACCGGCGCGT
>NZ_LUUM01000032.1:0-1255 GCF_001644125.1 Methylosinus sp. R-45379 | reverse complement strand
TCGGCATACCGCACGAACCGCAGACCCCGCCGCGCCAGTTCCTGATCCAATTCGTCGAGCACGACATTGGAGAGGATTGGCGAAAGCGGGCCGCCTTGCGGGGTTCCTTCCCGAACCGCGATCTTCTCGCCATCCGGCATCATGACCGACGCTTTCAGCATCCGGCGCACCAAGTCGACCACCCGGCAATCCGCGACCTTCTGACCGAGGCGGTCGAGAAGACGCTGATGGTGAACTCGATCGAAGAATTTCTCCAAATCAAGATCGACCACGATCCGGCAACCAGCTTGCAAATGCTCCTTCACCTCAGCGACGGCCGTATGCGCGCCCCGTCCAGGACGGAAACCGTGGCTGCTCGGATGGAATGTCGGCTCGAAGATCGGCTCCAGGACCTGGAGCAGAGCCTGTTGCGCGACGCGGTCCACCACATTTGGAATGCCGAGACCGCGTTGTCCGCCTCCGGTCTTCGGAATGAAGACTCGGCGGACTGGACCCGGTCGATAGCGTTCCGTGAGCAGCGCGCGGCGCAGATCGTCGATCAGCACAGGAGCTCGCGCCTGGGCCTCTTCTACGGTCTGCCCATCAGGGCCGGGCGCTCCCTTGTTGCGTATCACGTTCAGAAGCGCCGAAGACAAGTTCTCCTCGGACGCCACTTCTTCCAACAGCCGACCGGGGTCGGCTGCGCAGGCGATGGTTCTTGCCGTGCGTTTGTGCTTCGCTTTTTGCAGCAAAAACGCGCGCTGCTCGGATGCGTCCGAGCGCGCATCGCTTCCGCCCCCTTTCGGGCTGTCGGCGAACACGAGGCTCAATTGACGGGGAATCATCCTTCTCAATCCATCCCTCCCTTCGCTCCCCCGGCTTTCACCGGCTTCATCGCTATTATGGAGAGATCCGACTTCTGCATGGGCGTCGGCCGGTCGTCGCTCACCTTCTCCCAGCCTACCGTTCGAAACGGACCCATGCAGACCTCCCAGGGTAAGAACATCGAATTTCCCGCCGCCGCCGCTCCTTTTACCGCCCCAGCCTCGGTTGGATTTCGGGCGTCGCGTTCAGAGGCACGCTGACCCGGCTGGACCGGCCTGTTGAGGAGTTCACTGCTCGTTCGGTGCTGCGGTTCGCCACTGGGCTTCTTCCCCACCCGCCCTCGCGGACGCGCAGTTGCCCTCGGCTCGTGGTTGCTACCAACTCGCCCCACGAAGGACTTTCACCTCCAATTCGATGCCCATGCCTGGCACACCTCCGCTCCGCGCGCCCG
>NZ_LUUM01000031.1:0-1624 GCF_001644125.1 Methylosinus sp. R-45379 | reverse complement strand
TCCCACCACGAAACATGAAGTGCAATTCGTGCAGGAAAAGCTCGTCGTCGGCGGCGTGTTCGGAAAGGCGCTCGGGGCGCTCGGGCGCTCCGCCGGCGCCATCGGCCGAATTCTGGAGGCCGCTACGCCATCGTCACAAGCGGCAATGCAGCCAGGCGCGCAACAGCCGCGCGAGCCATCGGCGCGCGAGAAACAGGCGAACAGCGAAGACGTCCAACGGCGTCTGCAAAACTTCGAGAAAACGCGCATGCAGTCGAAACGTGACGACTCGATGCTCCACGCCGCCGATGCGTCCGGGCGTGCGGCCCTCGACGCGATGGGGGCGCTTCGAGACGCGCCGGGAGCCTCGATCCTTAATCGTATCCAGGACGCCGCCGCCAACAACAAGGGTGGCATGAATGCTGTGATCGAAGGCATGAAGGCCGGAGGCCCGTTCCAAGGACTTCGGGAGGAACTCAAAGCCGCAGTTTCCGAGAACAACACGTTTGACGCGGCCTATGATCGAGCAGCTGTCGCTATCAGACAATACGGGGCGGATCGAGAGGCAATCGTTTCGGCTCTAGGCTCCCATCCCAACGCCTCGAACTGGAACGAGCATTTCAAAAAGCTCGACACCGCCGTCGGTGAGGCAGCCTCATCTATCCCGAAGAAAGAGGGCGACGACAGCATGCTGGAGCATCTCGGCGAGAAGGCCCGCGAGATCGTCGAAAAGGTCCTGGAAAAAATCAAAGCCGTGTTCCACCGCGATCCCGGCGCTCGGCCCTCTCCGAGCCCGGGACCCTGACAGCCATTTTTTCCGCCCCCGCCATTGCTATGCCCAATCGACATGCGAGGACTCCATGTCACGCCGAATCTTTCCCACTCTCTCGATCGCCCTCATCGGCCTGGCTTATGCAGCGTCGGCGTTCGCCCAATCCGCCGCCCCGGCGGCGCCGAACTACGACATCAGCTGGACCGCTCTCGACCCCGGCCAGGATTGGGCGGCCGAAGTGATCAAGGCCGTATTCCCCATCAACGGCAGCAGCTGCAGCGGCGGAGCGCAATCCGCGACATGCACTGGCTCCGCCGCCACTGTCATCGGCGAGCTGCTCGGCCGGTTCACCGGCTTCTCCATGGCTCTCGGCATGTTCTACGTGTGCTACCTCACCATCTGGAATATCTATCGGACGGCCGAGACCAGTAATCTTCTCACCAACTCGATGACCTCGATGTTCGTCGTGAGGATCGGCTTCGCCGCCATCATGATGTTTCCGATAACGTCCGGCTTCTCGATCGGCCAGGCCGCCGTTGTCCAGACGTCCATGTGGGGCATCGGCATGGCGGGATCGCTCTTCAAATTCGCGATCAAGGCCATCGGACCGGATGCGATGGTCATCGCCACGCCGATCATCCCCGGCACGAAAAACATCGTGCTCGGTGTCATGGAGAACGAGCTCTGCCGGGCCTTCGTCAATGAGGCGACCGCCAATCCGCAAATCGCGCCGGCCCCGACGCCGACGCTCGTCTCCGGCTCCACGACCTGGGCCTATTCTTTGTCGCCCGGCAATCAGACGGGCTCGCCGAGTTGCGGCACGATCACGGTCAATCAGCCCTCCGGCGCCCAGCAGCCGATCGCCGGCGTCAA
>NZ_LUUM01000030.1:0-8143 GCF_001644125.1 Methylosinus sp. R-45379 | reverse complement strand
GGAGGCTGGGCTCATGGCGGCGGGGGCGGCTGGGGACAACCGCACTACTACAGCGGCCGCAGCAGCTATAGCCGTTGCTATCGATGGTCGCCGCGCCGTGGCGGCTGGGTGAATGTCTGCGCCCGCCCCTATTATAATTGGTGAGGGCTAAGCGGCTTCGCTTCGACAGGCGCGCGCGCCGAGGCGCCGCGCCACGCCGCCGATGAGCGCGCGCGCTTCCGCGAGATCGAAGGTGAGAGCGATCGGCGCATAGGCGGCGACGCCAGCGCCCACCAATAGGATGAGCGCGAGCGCCGGCGGCAGCGCCGAGACCTTCGCCGAAAGCATGTGGACTGTGGCCGCCATCGCCGCCGTCGCAGCGCCGACGAGCGCGAGCCGGCCGAATGGCAGCGGCATGGCGAAAGCGGCGCGGCTCAGCGCATAGGCTTGCGCGCAGCCGAAGATTTCGGCTGCGAGCCGCCCCCACACCGCGCCGGCGAGGCCGAAGCGATAGATCAGCAGCGCCGAGACGATGAGATTGAAGGCGAGGATCGAGCCCGTATTGATCAGATAGAAGCTGTTGCGGTTGGAGAGCAGAAAGCTCGTGTGCAGATATTGCTGCGTCAGAATCTGGAACACCACCGCCATCGCCAGAATGGGCATGGCCCAGCTCCCGGTCTCGCGAAACTCTGGCCCGAGCACGAGATCGGCGATCTGCGGCGAGACGAGCGCGAAGCCGACGCAGGCCGGCAGCGCCACGGCGAGCAGCAGCTCCATCGATTTTTCCAGATGGCGGCGCGCCTCCGCCTCGCCGCGCTCGGCCAGCAGCCGCACCGCCATCGGGACGAAGGCGGTAGAAACGCTGATCGCCGGAATGATGAGCGCCTGCCGCACGAGATCGACGCTGGCGCCGTACCGGCCGGCGTCGGCGACACCGGAAAGCTCGGCGAGCAGAAAGCGATCGGCGACGCTCGCCAGCGCCATCAGCGACATGGAGAAGGTGAAAGGCAGGCCGGCCTTGGCGATCTCGACGAGGCGCGCGCGATCGAGCTTCGGCCGGGCGTCGCCCCAGGAAGCGCGCCAGAACAGCGCCGTCGCCGCGACCAGCGCAATGGAAGATGAGACCAGCAGCGCCGCTCCGCTGGCGCTCGCGAAAGCGACAGCGACGCCGAGCGCCGAGACCAGCAGCGCGCGATAGACCGTGCCGCGCAGATAATCGACCGCCTTCTGCGCCGCGCGCAGCGATTCCTGGCTCGTCTCATAGAGAGTGACGGCGAAGGCCAGCATAACGGCGGCCGCCGAGACCGGCGCGGCGAGGCCCGTCATCCGCGCCACGGAAAAGAACAAAGGAGCGGCCGGCGCGAGCAACGCCATTGCCGCGAGGATCGCGCCGCGAATATCAGCGCCGTCGCCCTTCGCCTGCTCGCGCAATATGGCGAGCTTCAACGCGCTCGAGAGCAGAGTGGCGAGAAGCGTGGCGAAGGCGAAGCCCAGCAGATAATCGCCATAGGCCGCGACGGCGAAGACGCGCGTGAACACGATCGTGTTGAGCAGGCCGAAGATTGCGGAGAACACATTGGCCGCGAAATAGACGACGGTCTGCCTGGCGAGCATGGGCGCTGCTGTCCTTGTCCTTTAGCGGGGAGCCGCTGCGCCATTCTGGGACGCACATTCGGCCGGCGTGCAAAAATCTCGAAGATTCATGCCAGCGGGCGGCGGGATGCGCGCTGGCATGGTTTCTTCTTCTTTACGGCGGGCTGGCGTTTTTTGCGCCGATTTGAAACCGAGTCGAAAGCCTGAACGTAAGAAGAGATCGCGGCTTCCGGAACAAAGCCTTAAACCGAGCATGGTGTGATTATGCGTGAGCGTGAGCGAGTCGAGGATATGAATTCCACTCCGGTGACGATCGGCGAGAGCTTCGGCTGGCTGCATCACGCGGACGGCGACCGCGGCGTCGTCATGTGCGCCTCCATCGGCTATGAAGGTCTCTGCGCGCATCAGTCCTGGCGTGTGCTCGCCGATCGTCTGGCGGCGGCGGGCCTCCCCACTCTGCGCTTCGATTATCCGGGCGAGGGCGATTCCCTCGGCGATCCTGCCGATCCGGCGATCGTCGACGCCTGGCGCGAGCAGATTCGCTTAGCTGTGCGCTGGATGCGCGAGGTGATCGGCGTGCGCGAGGTGGCGCTGGTCGGCCTGCGTCTCGGCGCGACGCTCGCGGCCGAGGTCGGCGGCGTCGAGCGCCTGGCGCAGATCGCGCCCGTGGTGAAGGGCTCCTCCTATCTGCGCGAGCTCAAGATGATGGCGCGCGTTCTGGCGGCGAGCGGCGCGACGCCGGAGGCGAGCATCGCCGCGGCGACGAGCGGCGACGATATTCATCTCGAAGGATTCACAATCAACCAGCCCATGGCGGCGGCGGTGAAGCGCATCGATCTGACGCGGCTCGAGGCCGCGCCGGCCCAGCGTGTGCTGGTGCTGCACGATCCAGCGGCGAAGCCGGCGCCGGACTATCTGCAGCGGCTCCAATCGCTCGGCGCCGCTGTCGAGACGCGCGAGCTTCTCGATTATCGCGCGCTGACGCCCGCGCCCATGCCGCCGCCGCCGCCGCTCGAGGATCTCGACGCCGTCGTCGCCTTCGCCAGCGAGGGCGCGGGCGCAGCGCTGACCGCTCGGCCGCCGCAAGGCGCGCTCGCCACAGAGCATTTCATCGAGCGGGGCGTCGTGTTCGGCGAGCATCGACAGCTCGCCGGCGTGCTGTGCCTGCCGCGCGGCAAGCCCAAGATGACCGTGCTGATGCTCGACACCGGCGCCAATCACCATATCGGCTGCGGCCGCTCCACTGTCGATTTCGCCCGCGCTCTGACGCGTCTCGGCTTCGCCTCGCTGCGCATGGACACGCTCGGCATAGGCGATTCCGCCGTCGTCGAAAACGGGCCGCGCGCCGCTCTCTATGACGCGGCGCGCGCGGAGGATGTCTCGGCCGCGCTGGACTTTCTCGAAATGCGCGGGCTCGAGAATGTGACGCTCTATGGCGTGTGCAGCGGCGCGGCGCTCGCGCTCTACGCCGCCCTCGCCGATGCGCGCGTGAAGACCCTCGCGCTCGCCAATCTCCAGGTCTTCGGCAAGGTCGAGGGCGAAGAGCGCGAGAAGCTGCTCGAGATGGGCTTTGCGGCGACACACACATACGTCAGCAAGGCGATGAGCGCCCGCGCTTGGGCGCGCGTCGCCAATGGCGAGGTGTCGCTCGGCAAGCTCGTCGATATCGCTTCCGCTCTGCTCCGCCGCAAGGCTTCGGCCCTGGCTGGAGCGCTCGCGCAACGCCTCGGCCTCGCGCATGGCAAGGCGCGCGAGGCGCGAGCCAATTTCTCGAAGCTGGCGGCGCGCGGCGTTCGCATCCTCATGCTGCATGGCGACCATGACGTCGGCAGAGAGGTGATGGACGTCTGCTTCGGGCCGGACGCGCGTTTCCTGAGACATCTCCCCAATGTCGAGATCGACGTCATCGACGGCGCCGATCACGCGCTCTCTTCCGCGCTCTCGCGAGAGGCGCTGCTGGAGAAGATGAGTTTTTTTCTCCAGGCGGCCGCCCGCGACGCGGATCCCGGCCGCGACAATCACAGAGCGATGGCGAGCGCTCTGACCATGGCGACGCTCGGCGCCTTCACCCTGATGACGAATCTGGAATGACACAAATTTCTCGACCTCTCCTCGAATCAATCGGCGACGCCTCTCACGTCGAGGCAGTCGTCTGCATTCCGACCTTCCGCCGTCCCGAAATGCTTCGGACGACGCTGGAGTCGATCGAAGCGCAGACGACGCAAGTCGCCTTCGCCGTCGTCGTCGTGGACAATGACGCGGCCGCGCCAGTCGGCCTCGATGTGGCGCAATCCTTCTTTCGCGACGGCCGCCTCTCCGGTCTCGCCGCGGTGGAGCCGCGCCAAGGCAATGTCCATGCGATCAACGCGGCCTTTCGCCTCGCGCGGGAGCGCTATCCCGCGGCCAAATATTTCTTGATGATCGACGATGACGAGCGCGCCGAGCCACAATGGCTGGAGGAGATGGTCGCCAGCGCGCGCCAAGGCGCCGATATCGTCGGCGGCCCGGTGACGCCCATCTTCCCGGAGGAGGCCAAGCCCGCCTTCCGCGATCATCCGGTGTTCTGGCCGGCCTTCGGCGAGACCGGCCCGGTGCCGATCATCTATGGCACTGGCAATTGCCTGCTGCGGCGCGAGGTGTTCGACGGGCTCGCCGAGCCAACGCTCGATACGAGATTCAATTTTCTCGGCGGCGGCGACACCGAATTCTTCACGCGCTGCCGCCGCGCCGGCTTCACCTTCTTCTGGCGCCAGGAGGCGCAGATCTATGAGCAGGTGACGCCGGGCCGGCTCGCGCTCGGCTGGGTGCTGCGCCGTAGCCTCGCCACGGGCGCGATCAATTACAGCATCGATCGGCTCGCGGCGCACAGCCTGCGTCAGCGCCTGCTGCTCATCGCCAAGAATTTCGCGCTCGGCCCGGTCTCGCTGCAACGCGCGCTGCGCATGCTGCGAGACTCCAAGCATCCGCTCGCCGCCACGCATCCGATCGGCATTGCCGTCGGCCGGCTGCTGGCCTCGGTCGGCGCGATGCCGCAGCCCTATCGCTATTCCTCATGACGGATATGAGCGCCTCCTCGGCCGGGGGGCTGGATGAGATCGACGGCCGCGGAATCCTGTTCTGCGCCATTCTGCTCGTCGGCTGGATCACCTTCTCGCCTTTCGCCGATCTCGCTTCGCCCGAGACGCTGGAGCTGGCGGAAGGCCGCGACTTTCAGCTCTACGCCGCCTTCGGCCTGATGGCGGCGGCGTCCTTCTTCTATATTTGGCGGACCGATCGGCCGGCGCTCGCCGCGCTCGCCACGCCCACCAATATCGCGCTGGCCGGCTGGATCGGCGTGACGCTCGTCACCTCACACGAGATATCCAACTCGCTGAAGCGCGTGGTGATGTTCGGCTGCGTCGGGACCTGCTGCCTCTCGCTCTTCCTATTGCCGCGCGGCCGCGACGATCTCGCCAAGCTATTGAGCATCGTCGCGCTCATCATCGTCGGCCTCTCCTATTTCGGCCTCGTCTTCCTGCCGCATTACACGATCCATCAGGCGACCGACATCGGCGAGCCGCAGCTCGCCGGCGATTGGCGCGGCGTGTTCGGCCATAAGAATGTCGCCAGCGCCGTTTTCTCCATGCTGACCTTCATCGGCATTTTCGTGCTGCGCGCCGGCCGCACGGCCGAGGGCTGGGCGATCTTCGTCCTCTCGCTCGTCTTCGTGCTCTGCTCGGGCGGCAAGAGCTCGACCGCCATCTGCATCACGACGATCTTGCTCTCGCTGCTCGCCGAGCGCACGCGCAATGTCGTCCTGTGGTCGATCATCGTCTTCTCGCCGCTGGCGCTGCTGAATTTCTTCGGCATAGGCTCCATTCTCTTCCCGCAGCTCGGCGCGATCGCCGCGGCGCTGCCGCTCGACGCCTCCTTCACCGGCCGCACCGATATTTGGACCTTCGCCATTCCCAAGGCGGGCGAGACGCCGATCTTCGGACATGGGCTCGGCGGATTCTGGGCCACTGCGGCGCTGCGCTTCGGCGGCGAGGACACGACGATCTGGGCCGGCAACGCGGCCCATGCCCATAATGGCTATCTCGACACAGTGCTGGCCATGGGCCTGCCGGGACTGGCCTTCGCCTTCGCGGCGCTGATCGTGCAGCCGGCGCGCGACGTTCGTCGCGTCTGCGCGCGCGGCGACGAGCCGGCGGTGTCATTGCTTTTCCTGCAGATTTGGATGTTCAGCCTCTATCTCAATTCGCTCGAGAGCTTTCTGTTCGATCGCGCCAATCCTGGCTGGATCGGCATGCTCTTCGCCCTCTTCGGCATTCGCTTTCTCGCCGAATTCAAGATTCGCGGCTGACCGGCCCGGGCTTTGCGACCTCATGCGAGAAACCGGACGACTGTCCCAATTTGGCACGGCGGCGGCCTGCTCCAATGTCATCGGGGGAATGCCTATGGAACGACCGATCGCGCTCATCACGCCCACCCATCGCGCCGACCGCGAGCGCTTCGCTCTGCTCTGCGAGAGCATCGACCGCCGCCTCACCGGCTATGAGCGGCACTATGTCATCGTCAATGACGACGATATGGAGCTGTTCGCGGAATTCGCCGGCCCGCGCCGCGTTATCCTGCCCTGCTCGCGCTTTCTGCCGCGCTGGCTGCGGCTGGTGCCGCCCTTTCTGATGCGCAACGGGCGACGCGTGTGGTGGTCCTTCCGCTCGCGGCCTGTGCATGGCTGGCACATTCAGCAGATGCTGAAGATCGCCGCCGTGCTGCAATTGCCGGAACAGCGCTTCTGCATCGTCGATTCCGACAATGTGATCATCCGCCGTTTCGATATCGGCGCCTATGCCGGCGGCGCCCGCTCGCCGCTCTATATCGCGCGCGGGGCGATCTCCGCCGATGCGCCGCTGCACGCCAAATGGATCGCCAATGGCGACCGGCTTCTGGGCCTGCCGCCGAGCAGCTTTCCGGCCGACGATCACATCGGCAATCTCATCGTCTGGGACAAGGACGCCGTGCGCGCGATGACGCGCGCGATCGAGGACGCCACCGGCGTCGATTGGTTCTTGGCGCTGTGCCGCACGCGCGCCTTCTCCGAATATCTGCTCTATGGGCAGTTCGTGCGCCATTCGCCGCGGCTGATGGCGGCGCATGAGATCGTGCCGCAGAGCCTCGCCGTCGCCTATTGGGACGAGGAGCCGCTCGATCGCGCCGGCCTCGCCACACTGCTCGACGGCGCCTCGACATCGAAGATCGCGCTCTGCGTCGAATCCTTCTCGCGCACGCCAGTGCAGGCCATACGCGAGGCGGCCGGCCTCGCCCTACCCGCGGCCGCTTCGCCCTTCGCGCCGCGGCTCGCCGGCGGCGCCGCCGCCTGACGGGCGATCGGTCGGATTATCGCTTCGCGCAGCCTTCGCCGCCTTCCTTCTCCCCGCAAGGCGGGGAGAAGGAGATTGTCAGCGGGCGCGCTCCGCGTCGATACGCGAGGCGGAGCGCGTCTCCGGCATCTGCGCATAGACGATCAGCGAGCAGAAGATCGCCGCGCTGATATAATAATAAAACCAGCTCTCGCGCCCCTCGCTCTTGAACCAGAGCGCGACATATTCGGCCGTGCCGCCGAACAGCGAGACCGCGATCGCATAAGGCACGGCGACGCCCGTCACCCGCACCGAGGCCGGAAACAGCTCCGCCTTCACCAGCGCATTGATCGACGTATAGGCGCCGACGATGAGCCAGCCCGCCAGCACCAGCGCGAAGGCCGTCCAAGGACCGCGCGCGGTCTGGATCGCCGTCATCAGCGGCACGGTGAAGAGCGTCCCGAGCACGCCGAAGGCGATGAGCAGCGGACGCCGGCCGATGCGATCCGACAGCGCGCCATAGGCCGGCTGCAGCGCCATGGCGAAAATGAGCGAGCCGGCGCTGATCCATGTCGTCTGCGCGTCGCTCAGCCCGGCGGAGAGCTTGAGGAATTTCTGAATGTAGGTGGTGTAGACATAGAAGGCGAGCGTGCCGCCCATGGTCAGCCCGACCACGGTCGCCGCCTCGCGCGGATAAGAGGCGAGCGCGCGCAAGGAACTGCGGCGCCGCGGCGACGCCTCGGAAGTGAACGCCTGCGTCTCCTCGAGATCGCGCCGCATGAGCAGCGCGAACAGCGCCAGCCCTGCGCCGATCGCGAAAGGAATGCGCCAGCCATAGGCGCGCAATTCCTCCGGCGTGAAGACGAGATTTTGCAGGACGAGCAGCACCAGCAGCGCCGTCAGCTGCCCGCCGATGAGCGTGACATATTGAAAGCTCGAATAGAATCCGCGATGGCGCGAGGCGGCCATCTCGCAGAGATAAGTGGCCGACGACCCATATTCACCGCCGAGGCTGAGGCCTTGCAGCAGCCGCGCGAAGAGGAGCAGCGCCGGCGCCGCCGCGCCTATGGTCGCATAGCCGGGCGTGGCGGCGACGATGAGCGAGCCGAGGCACATCAAGAGAACGGATAGCGTCAGCGCGCGCCGGCGCCCGAAACGATCGCCGATCTCGCCGAACAATGCGCCGCCGATCGGCCGCATGAAGAAGCCGAGGGCGAAGACGCCGGCGC
>NZ_LUUM01000029.1:0-1047 GCF_001644125.1 Methylosinus sp. R-45379 | reverse complement strand
GTCCTGGACGCATAGGCGGGCAATCTCATTCTGTCGCATCCCGGATAGGGCAGCGATCAAAGAGAACTGGCGCTCGCGGGGTCCGATCTTGCGGAGCAACACCACGACTTCCTCATCCGTGAACGGGCGCTTCTCACCTGTGCTGCCGCCTTGTTCGCGGGCCTCTCCGGCCGACACCTGTTGCCCCTGCCACGGGTTAGCCTTCGCCACCTTGGGGACCAATCCCAAATAGCGCCAGTAGGACGAGAGACAGGAAACGTCCTTGTTCGCGGTTCGGCGGTGAATGCCACGACCGATGAAGCGTCCCTCCACGTAGGAATGAGCGACGTTGCCGGTAATTGCTTCGACCGTCTCGGGGGTGTGGTTGGCGCGACACCATTCGCCGAGCCGTTCAAGCGCCCGTTCGATGTCATCCCGGTAGCCCTTGCCGAGCCGTCGCCGTGAGAACCAACTCTCCAGGTAGGCATTGAGCGGCGTGGCCCGACCGAAAGCCACATCGGCGAAGGCGCGCGCGGCGGCTTCCCCTTGGCTCGCCTCAATGGCCTCGGCGCGGGTCACGATGTAATCTTCTACCGGGTTGACGACCTCGACGACGTTGCCGTTCCCGTCTGCCACTTCATGCGGCGTGGCCCGGCGCAATTCTTCACGAAGCTGGACAGCCTCCCCCGTCAAGCCTTCCTTCTCACGGCCCCCACGCGCCTCGTCAAATTGGCATTGGAGGCGATGGAGCACGGCCCATTTGAGGCTGTCAGCTTGGCGCGGCGTGGTCCCTGCGGGGAGGCTTTCCTTCAGCTTCTTTTTGCCGAAGTGCTCCCACAGGCTGGGCGGGATCATCTTCACCACGCGAATGCGGTTGCCATGCCGTTCAAGATGGCTCCCGAGCTTTGCCTTCGACAAGGCTTATCCCCCACTTATACCCCAGACCTATCCCCCAAAATGGCCATGTAAGATATTGATGTCAATTGATTTCAGTTGCTTGGCGAGGTGATGACGGATAGTCCCGCCCCCTCCGCCAGCTTTCACCGCCGCTGAATCGCCCTTCGCCGA
>NZ_LUUM01000028.1:0-1167 GCF_001644125.1 Methylosinus sp. R-45379 | reverse complement strand
CAGGTCACGGACGCGCAGACCGATGTGCTGAAGGCGGCCGGCTGCGTCGAGATTTTTCGCGAGCATATGTCGGGCGCCAAGGCCTCGCGGCCGGAGCTGGCCAAGGCGCTGGCGCGGGTGCGCCGCGGCGACGTGCTGGTCGTCGCGCGGCTCGACCGATTGGCCCGCTCACTGTCGCATCTCCTCGCCGTGATCGCCGAGCTCGACGCCAAGGGCGCGCATTTCAAATCGCTCGCCGATCCCATCGACACCACTACCCCGCAGGGCCGTTTCGCCCTGCAGGTTCTCGGCGCCGTGGCCGAGTTGGAGCGCGCGCTGATCCAGGAGCGCACCAAAGACGGCTTGCGCGCCGCCAAAAAGCGCGGCCGCATCGGCGGCAATCCAAAACTCCGCGCCGGCGACCGCGACGCCATCCAGCGCATCGTAGACGCGAAGGCGGCGAACTATTTCGAGCGCGTCAATCGCACAGCCGAACATTGGCTGCCGGTCGTCCGGCAAATGCGCCCGGATCACCGCTGGCAGGATGTCGTGCGCGTGCTCAACGCCAAGCGCGATAGCTCCAGCGGCGCTCCCCTGCCCCAATGGACCGTCGAGCGCCTGAAGCGCGCGGTCAAATGCTTCGTCGCCGAGGGTTTGATCGAGCCCCGCCTCCTTCATCAAACCGCTAGCCGAAAAGTCAGCAGCGAACGCCTCGTCACGCTCGTCGCCGGGATCAAACGGGCCAATCCCGATCTGACGCTCGCACAAATCGGCGCGCAGCTCGAGGCCATGTATGAGCGCACGCCGCGCGGCGGAGCCCGCTGGGCGCCCTCCTCCGTCAAAAGCCTGCTCGACCGCGCGGAAAAACTTCGGTTGCTCGGCGCCGAAACACTGTGATCGAGCGGACTGCCGAGGCTCGTTCGGAAATCCATTCCGACATCACCCCGCCCTCTTGCGATCTCTCGCCGCCTTCGCTGCCTTTCCTCGCAACAGGGCCATCAGCACCGGCCCGAGCGAGAATTCCCCTGCCCTCGCCTTTTCGGTCAGGACGCGGAGATAACCGCCAGCGCTTTTGATTTCATCGCCGCGTTGCAGGATCGCGGCGATGACGATCGCGGCGTCATGCTCGCCCAAGACGTCCAAGGCTTGCGACCAGGCGTCTGGCGAAACGCCGAGCGCCGAGCGCAC
>NZ_LUUM01000027.1:0-3043 GCF_001644125.1 Methylosinus sp. R-45379 | reverse complement strand
TTTTCGCCACGGCGGCGGACTACGACGGCGCCGACGAGACGGCGCGCCGGTTCTTCCAGGCGATTCAGAACAAGATGCTCTGGGCCGTCACCCGACACACGGCCGCCGAATTGATCCTCGAGCGCGCCGATGCCTCGAAGTCCAACATGGGCCTCACCTCATGGGCGGGAAATCGCGTGCGCAAGGCGGACGCCGTCATCGCCAAGAACTATCTGGCCGAGAATGAGGCGCGGGAGCTCGACCGGCTGGTCTCGGCCTTTCTCGACCTCGGAGCCGATCGCGCCGAGCGCCGCCAGCAAACCACCATGGCGGAATGGGCCAGCTTCGTGGACCAATATCTGAAACTCGCGGAGCGCGAGATTTTGACCCATGCCGGCGCGGTCAGCCATGATCGAATGCTGACGATCGTCGATGCGCGCTACGGGGCCTTCGACGCCGCCCGCCGGGAAGCCGAGCGCCGGGCCGCCGAAGTGGAGCACGAACAGGAAATCGACGCGGAATTGCGGCGCGCGGAAGTCGAGGCGACAAAGGGGCGAAGGTTGACCGAGGCAAAAGGCGGGAAGGCTTCACGCCGCAAGGGAGTCGGCGAATGAGCTTTCCGCCGTATGAGACGTATAAGGACAGTGGAGTCGAGTGGCTTGGCGACGTGCCGAGGCATTGGCGGACCGGAAAGATACGGCAGTTCGCCAAATTGGAGTCCGGCCATACGCCCAGCAGGCAACATCCTGAGTGGTGGGAGAACTGCACGATCCCGTGGTTTTCGTTGGGCGATGTCTGGCAGATACGCGAAGGACGAGCGACCTATGTATATGAGACTAAGGAACTTGTCAGCGAACTAGGCTTGGCGAACTCTTCTGCGAGACTGCTACCGAAAGGGACTGTGATCCTGTCGCGAACGGCTTCGGTTGGGTTTTCAGCGATCATGGGATGCGACATGGCGACAACCCAAGATTTTGCGAACTGGGTTTGTGGTCCTGATCTCATTCCAGAGTTTTTGCTGATGACACTGCGCGCGATGAAAGGCGAGTTCGATCGCCTCATGATGGGGTCGACCCACCAAACGATTTACATGCCTGACATTGCGAAACTGGCTCTCGCTCTGCCCCCACGAAATGAGCAGTCTGCGATCATCTCCTTCCTAGACCGCGAGACGGCGAAGATCGACGCGCTGGTGGAGGAGCAGCAGCGGCTGATCGCGCTGCTCGAGGAGAAACGGCAGGCCGTCATTTCCCACGCCGTCACCAAAGGCCTCGACCCCAACGCGCCGATGAAGGGCAGCGGCGTCGAATGGCTCGGGGAGGTGCCGGCGCATTGGGATGTCCTGCCCTTGTCGAGAGTGACCATCGACAAATGTGACGGTCCTTTTGGTTCCGGCCTTAAGTCGGAGCATTACACGGACGAAGGAGTCAGGGTTGTACGATTACAGAACATTCGCGAAAATGGCTTTGACGGCACGGACGCCGCGTTCATCGGAGAGGCCTATTACAGGGACTCGCTAGGTGGTCATGACGTCGTGAGCGGCGACGTGCTTATCGCAGGCCTTGGGGACGAGAAGAACACTGTCGGACGAGCTTGTGTCGCTCCCATAGGGATCGAGCCAGCAATGGTGAAGGCCGACTGCTTTCGATTTCGTGTCAACTCATCCGTTGCGTTGCCGAGATTTGTCGCGACCGAACTAAGCGTCGGATCGGCCTTTGATGCCGGTATCCTGTCGTCTGGATCAACGCGTTCTCGTATCCCACTTTCAACAATGGCGACGCGGAAGCTCGCGCTTCCTTCTCTATCGGAACAGTCTGTCATTCTGAACTTGATTGAAAGCGCGACGCGACGTCTCGATGCTCTCCTCGTCGAAGCCAAGTCCGCCATCGCCCTCCTTCAAGAACGCCGCAGCGCCCTCATCTCCGCCGCCGTCACAGGCAAAATCGACGTGCGCGGTCTCGCGCCGCAATCCGCGGAGGCGGCATGACTCGAACGACTGAGGGGCGTTCGCTCGAACTCTATTTCATCGAAGGCCGCCCGGACGGCATGTTGACGGCCGAGGTCTTCAACTGGACAGGTCATGTCCTGATGACGCCGCGCACCCGCATCGGCGCGGCGCTCGCCCGCAAGGAAGCGCGCTACACCGGCGTCTATATCCTGCTCGGCGAGCGGGATGGCGAGCCTCGCGCCTATATCGGCGAGGGCGAAAACATCAGCGGCCGCATCCGCAACCACGATACGGAGAAGGATTGGTGGACCAGCGCCGTGCTGGTGACGACGGGGGCGAATGCTCTCAACAAGGCGCATGTGAAATATCTGGAAGCGCGTCTCGTCGAGGAGGCGCGCGAGAGCGGCCGCGTCACGCTCGACAATGGAAACACGCCGCCATGCCCCGGTCTCTCGGAAGCCGCACAGTCCAACATGGAGGCTTTTCTCGGCTATCTGCTGATGGTCCTGCCGGCGCTCCGCGTCGACATGTTCATCAAAAACATCAGGCCGAAAGCGAACCAAGCGAAGAGCGAGAGGACGAGCGACGCGCCGCGGTTCGTGCTCGAGAACCGCAAGCGGGGCTTGAAAGCCTATGCGACGCTCGAAGACGGAGATTTCATCGTCGAAGCGGGGTCACAGGCGAATGTCGCCTGGGATGGCGCAAATACGAAGCACAGCGGCTATGCCGTTCTACATGAAGACCTTCAGCGGACCGGCGTGCTGAAGAACGAAGGCGATCATCTCGTTTTCACGGAGAACTACGCATTCAAGAGCCCGAGCGCCGCGGCGGGCGTCGTGAACGGCCGCCCATCCAACGGAACGCTAGAATGGAAGCTCGCCGATGGTTCGATGAACTATAAAGCCTGGGAAGCGTCCAAGCTCACCGAACTGGCGGCGGGGCAGGAATGAGCCTCCACAAGGAGATCAGCTTCGAGGACGAGGTCTGCGACCATCTCGCCGCGCACGACTGGCTTTATGACGCCAGCGCGGCGTCGCGCTATGACCGCGCCCGCGCTTTGCTCCCGTCCGATCTCCTCGCCTGGATAGAAGCCACGCAACCCAAGGCATGGGAGAC
>NZ_LUUM01000026.1:0-3200 GCF_001644125.1 Methylosinus sp. R-45379 | reverse complement strand
ATCCGATCCAATTGGATCGGATAACGCTCTAGACCGCGTCTATGCGCGCGCCCCGATCGGAGCCCGCGACGACGGCGAGCGTCAATCCGCTCGCCTCCGCCGCGCCGCGCGCCAGAGCCTCGAGGCGGCGCGCTTCCGCTTCGCCGCGCGCGAAGGCGAAGCCGGTCGGCCCCCAGGAGGTCTGGCCGAGGCCGGTCGCGCCGCCTTGCGCCAGCCGTGCGAGCAGAGCTTCGACCGCCGCGCTGGTGAAGCGCCGCCCGCCCTGCGCTGGCGCGAAATAATCCCCGACGATCGCCTGAATGGCGGTGATCGCCGCGCCGAAGCCCGAGAAATCCGCCTCCGCCGCCGCCGGTAGCGCCTGCATCAGCACCAGCCGGCACAATTTCCCCGCATCCTCCTCCGAGAAGGGCGGCAGCTCGGCGAAGGCCTTGCGCTCCTCGGCGCCATGCAGGCCGATCGAGGCCGGGTCCGAGACGAGGAGAATGCGCCAATCTTCCGGAAAAGCGAGGCGCGAGACCACCGGCGGGGTCATCGTATCGGCGCCGCGGCCGCCGTCGACCACGAGCCCCCCACGCGTGAACAGCCCCGCCCCGAGCCCGGAGCGCGCGCCGCGTTGCAGCAGAGCGGCGTCCGCCTCCACATTCTGAGGCATGGCTTCGAGGCGGCGCAGCGCGGCGGCTATGGCCAGCGCCAGCTGCGTGCCCGAGCCGAGGCCCGAATGCGGTGGGATCGCCTCGCCAATGTCGAGCCGATAGCGCTTGCCCGGCGCGAGCGCGGCGGTCGCCTTTTCGAGCAAAGCGAGCGCGCGTTCGGCGTCCGGACCGGAAGCCTCCATCTTTTCAGCCGGCTGCAGCGTCAACCGCGTCGCCGGCGCGTCTATGGAGAGGCCGAGCCCGCCGAATTTGCGGCCGAGCGCGCCATTCATGTCCAAGAAGCCGAGATGCAATCTCGCCGCGGCGACGACGCTCACGCTGATCGGCATGGAGCCTCATTTTCGGACTTTATGCGGAATATCCGCTATATCTCGCTTCCCGGCGCGGTTTCACGCCGTTGTCGACGGGGCTCGCGCGCATTCGACTAGGCCGAGTAAGGCGCCGCGCGTGCGAAGGCAAGAGCTTGTGCAGTGAACAAGAGCTCGTGCAGTGAACGAGAGCTCGTCCGGTGAACAGGAGCTCGTCCGGGCGGACGCGCGAGAACGAACGAGCGAGAGAGGGGGACGCCATGGCCGCCGAGGAGCGCGCATATTCGCCAGAAGAGATAACAGCCCGCCTCGCCGCCGAGCTGCCGAATTGGCGGCTCGAGAACGGCTGGATTCGCCGCAAGTTCAAGACCCACGGCTGGAAGGGCACGCTGATGGTCGTCAACACGGTCGGCCATCTGGCCGAGGCCGCCTGGCACCATCCCGACATAGCCGCCTCCTACGCATGGGTCGAGGTGAAGCTGATGACCCATACGGCCAAGGGCGTGACCGACAAGGATTTCGAGCTGGCGCACAAGATCGAGGACGTCGTGTCCTGGCGTCCCGGCAAGGAGGGCGGCGCGCTCGAGGGCACGCCCGAGACCGACCAGCGCTTCGCCTATATCAAATACGACTGACAGGCTCATCCCCGGAGACCAGAGTGACGACGACGATTGAATCGTCGCGCGAGCGATTCTTTTCGCTCGTCGCGGCGCGGCCGGTCATCATGGGCATCGTCAATGTGACGCCCGATTCCTTTTCCGACGGCGGCCGCTTCTTCGCGCCGCAGGCCGCGCTGGCGCAGGCGCAAAAGCTCGCCGCCGACGGCGCGGACATTGTCGATGTCGGCGCCGAATCGACCCGCCCAGGCCATACGCCGCTGACCGCCGACGAAGAGTGGACGCGCCTCGCGCCGCTGCTCGAGACGCTGGTCGCGCAATGCGGCGTTCCGGTCTCCATCGACACCTATAAGGCGCAGACGGCGCGCCGGGCGCTCGCGGCCGGCGTGACGATCATCAATGATATCTGGGGCCTGCAGCGCGACCCCGATATGGCTCCGGCAATCGCGGAGGCCGGCGCCGGCGTCGTCGTCATGCATAATCGCGCCGAGGTCGCGCCCGATATCGACATCGTCTCGGACATGCTCGGCTTTTTCGAGCGTTCGCTGGAGATCGCCGCCGCCGCCGGCGTGCCGGAATCGCGCGTGATTCTCGATCCGGGCGTCGGCTTCGGCAAGACGCGGGAGCAGGATTTCGCGGCGCTGCGCGGGGTTCGGCAGCTCATGCGATTCGGGCGGCCGGTGCTCATCGGCGTGTCGCGAAAACGCTTGTTCGGCGCGTTGCTCGGCGCCGAGGTGGATGCGCGCCTCATCGCCACAGTGGCGGCGAATCTGATCGCGGCGCTGGAGGGCGCGCGGATTTTCCGCGTCCACGACGCCGCCGAGCACCGGGCGGCCTTCGCCGTGCTCGACACTCTGACACAGGGAAAAGGACGCATATGACGACGGCTGAGACGCGGGTCGGCTTTGGCTTCGGCAGCAATCTCGGGGACAAGCCCGCCAATATTCGGCGCGCGGTCGCGCTGGTCGGGGAGCGTGGGATCGCGCGCCTCGACGCTGTCTCGCGCATCTATCGGACGCCCCCTTGGGGCGATCTCGATCAGGGCGATTTCGCCAACGCCTGCGCGCTCGGCTGGACCCGTCTGTCGCCCTATGAGCTGCTCGCCGCGGTCAAGACGATAGAGGCCGATATGGGCCGTACGCCCACTCGCCGCTGGGGGCCGCGGCTGATCGACGTCGATATTCTCTTTCTCGGCGATCATACGATGGATGATCCTGAGCTCACCTTGCCGCATAAGGAGCTGTTTTCCCGTGCTTTTGTGCTGAAGCCACTGGCGGAGATCGGCCCCGACCTGACGCTCGACGGCGCCTCCATCGCGCGCGCGGCCGCCGAAGCGGCGGCGGAGGGGATCGGAATTTGGGAGGAAAAGTCCACCGACGCCCGATGAGCCATGACGCCACAGTTCTATAGGGTAGTGATGTCATCCGTCTGGGCAGGGCTCCGCTACAGGTCCGAATTAAAAACATAAATTGTTGATTTACCTATATATAATGATTGATATAAGAAATCTATCAATGTGCTTAAGGGTGGGTATATCGTCCGTTCAGGCAAGGCATGTCCTGCCCAAAAACGCTTTCGATACCCCTCAATAGATTGCCATATACTACCCCATTGGATATTGT
>NZ_LUUM01000025.1:0-1360 GCF_001644125.1 Methylosinus sp. R-45379 | reverse complement strand
CTCATCAGCAGATAGAGCGAGAGCACGAACAGCGCCGACGGAAGCGTGAAATAGGGTGAGACGCCGAGGCCGACCACGATCAGGCTCTGCGCGATCAGATCGCTCGAATGATCGAGCAGGAAGCCATAGCGCGGACGCTCGATCCCGCGGTAGCGGGCCAGAGTGCCGTCGAGCGAATCGCCGAACCAGTTCAGGAACAGGCCGGCCACCACCAGTGTGAGGAAACCGGCCGACCAATGGCCGAGCGCGAAGCCCGCCGCCGTCATCGCCGCGCCGACCAGCCCGGCCGCCGTCAGATGATCCGGCGTGGTCCAGGCGGGGAGTCGCGGCGCCAGCGCCTGCAGCACGCGCCGCTCGCCCCTCGCCAAAAGGCTCGTGTTCAATCGGTTCGCCAAGAAACCCCCTCGAAAACCAAGCCCGCCCTCGCAGCCCATAGCGCCGGTGCCATCGTCTCACCAGGGGCCGCGCGTCTTATTGCATCGCAATATCGTCAACCGTCAGCTTGCCCGCGGCGGGCCTTCGCGTCAATCGCTATCACCGCGCCTCGGGCCGAATTTCAGACGGTCCAGTAATGGCTTCGCGCGTAAGTGGTCACTTCACCGCAGCGCCGACCGCCGCGCCCTGAATCGCCGGCTGCGTAAGCATGGAGACGAGCTGGAACGCCTTGGCGATCTCGGTCACAGGCGCATTGGACACATATAATATGTCCTTGTCCCGCATCGCGAATCGCCGCGCCGTGAACAAGGAGGCCGGATTGCGCATGTCGAGATGATAGGCGACCGGAATCAGCCGTTGCGAGGCCAGCAGCGGCGACACGGTCGGGTAATCGGCGATCACCGCCGTCGGCTCGTAACGCAGCACGAACAAGCCGCTCGGATCGGCGCGCTGATCGGCGAGGCCGCCGGCCTTGCCGATCGCCTCCTCCAGAGTGATTCCCCGCGCGTCGAAAGGCACCACGGCGTTCGCCCCCGTCGCGCCAGCCACAGTGAAGGTCTGCGGCGTGCGCTCCACCGTCAGCACATCGCCCGGACGCACGAAAATATTCTCGCGCGGATTGGCGAGCAGCGCCTGGATCGGCGCGCGCGCAGTGCGGTCGCCGCGCGTCAGGCTGATGAAGGTCTCATGCACCGGCGAGCGGAAGCCGCCGGCCTGGGCGATGACGTCCATCACGCGGTCGCCGCGCAAGGTCAGCGGCACGCGCGCGCCCTGCGTCACCTCGCCCGTCACCGTCGCCGTATTGCTGATGTTGCGCGACACATTGACCAGCGCCTGCGGCTCGATCGCCTTGCCGCGCAGCCGATCGATGATGACCCCCTCCACCTCCTGCTGGGTGCGGCCGGCGACCTGAATGCGCCCGGCG
>NZ_LUUM01000024.1:0-53792 GCF_001644125.1 Methylosinus sp. R-45379 | reverse complement strand
ATCATCGTCGATCTTCCGGCGGAGGAAGACGCCGAGCTGTGCCTGCCGGCGCGCGCGGCGGGGCTGAACTTCATCCGCTTGGCGACGCCCACCACAGACGACAAGCGCCTGCCCAAAGTGCTCGAAAACACGAGCGGATTCGTCTATTATGTGTCGCTCACCGGCATCACCGGCGCGGCGCTGTCGGATTATTCGGGCGTGTCGGAGGCGGTCGCGCGCATCAAGCGCAGCACGCCTCTGCCCATCGCCGTCGGCTTCGGCGTCAAGACGGCGGAGAACGCCGCCGCGATCGCGCAATACGCCGATGGCGTGGTCGTAGGGACGGCGCTGGTCGATGCGCTGGCGAAATCGCTCGACGCGGAAAATCGCGCCGGTCCGCGGACGGTGGAGGCGGTGACGAGCCTCGTCGCCGATCTCTCCCGCGGCGTGCGCGGCGCGCGGGCGCATGAGGCGAAGAAGGACGAGCCCTTCTCGCTGAAATCGGCCTTGGGGGCGCTCGCGAGGCTTTGGTCATGAACTGGTATTCCAACGTCGTTCCACCCAAGATCAAAGCCCTCATCAAGCGCGAGGCCCCGGAGAACGCCTGGGTCAAATGCCCGGAGAGCGGCCAGCTGGTGTTCCACAAGGACATAGAGGACAATCTCTATGTCGTGCCGGGCTCCGGCTATCACATGCGCATTCCGGTGGAGGCGCGGCTCGCCGGCCTCTTCGACAATGGCGAGCACGAAGTGGTGCCGACGCCGGATGTTCCGAGCGATCCGCTGAAGTTCCGCGACATCAAGCGCTATGTCGACAAGATCAAGGAATATCGCCTCAAGACCGGCCATCAGGATGCGGTCACGATCGCCTATGGCAAGCTCGAGGGCGCGGCCGTCACTGTCGCCGTGCAGGACTTCGAGTTCATGGGCGGCTCGCTCGGCATGGCGGCGGGCGAGGCGATCATCGCCGGCATGAGCCACGCCATAGAGAAGCGCACGCCCTTCATCATTTTCACCGCCTCCGGCGGCGCGCGCATGCAGGAGGGCATGTTCTCGCTGATGCAGATGCCGCGCACCACCATCGCCGTGCGCCGGCTGCGCGACGCGCGACTGCCCTATATCGTCGTGCTCACCAATCCGACGACCGGCGGCGTCACCGCCTCCTACGCCATGCTGGGCGACATTCACATCGCCGAGCCCGGCGCGATCATCGGCTTCGCCGGCGCGCGCGTCATCGAGCAGACGATTCGTGAGAAGCTGCCCGAGGGCTTCCAGCGCGCCGAATATCTGCGCGACCATGGCATGGTGGATATGGTGGTGCCGCGCACGGAAATGCGCGAGACGCTGGCCCGGCTCTGCGCGCTGCTGACCAAAGCGCCGCGCCGCGCGGCCTAGAGCATGTTCCCGAAAAGCGCCAAGCGGCTTTCGGAGACGAACATGCGAGCTCGAATCTTTCCAGGAGCGCATTCGGACGTGATTCGTCCGAATGCGCAATAAGAAGCGAAAGCCAGTCCCATGGATCAGCGCGACGCGATTCTGACGCGCTTGCTGGACCTTCATCCCAAGAAGATCGATCTGTCCCTCGGACGGACCGAATGGCTGCTGGCCGAAATGGGCCATCCCGAGCGCCGGCTGCCGCCGATCATCCATGTCGCCGGCACCAATGGCAAAGGCTCGACGCTGGCCTTTCTGCGCGCCATTCTGGAGGCCGCCGGCCAGCGCGTTCATGTCTACACCTCGCCGCATCTCTTGCGCTTCAACGAGCGCATCCGCCTCGCCGGAACGCTGGTGGACGACGCCCGCCTGCAAAAGGCGCTGGAGGATTGCGAGCGCGCCAATGGCCAGCGGCCCGTGACCTTCTTCGAGATCACCACCGTCGCCGCCTTCGCGCTCTTCGCCGAGGAGCCCGCCGATTGGCTGCTGCTGGAGACTGGCCTCGGCGGGCGCTATGATTCGACCAATGTGATCGAGAGCCCCAAGGCCACGATCATCACATCCATCTCGCGCGACCATCCCGAGTTTCTGGGCGATACGATCGAGAAGATCGCCTATGAGAAAGCCGGCATTTTGAAGCGCGGCGCGCCCGCGATCATCGGCTTTCAGCAGCATGACGGCGCCCGCGACGTGCTGGAGCGCGAGGCGCGGCGCGTCGGCGCGCCGCTCTCCATCGCCGGCGAGGATTTCCATATTCGCGAGGAGAATGGCCGCTTCGTCTATGAGGACGAGCGCGGCCTGCTCGATCTGCCGCTGCCGCGCCTGCCCGGCCGCCATCAGCAGGCCAACGCCGCCGGCGCCATAGCCGCGCTGCGCGCCGTGGCGCCGCACATTGGAGCCGAGCATATAGAGGCGGGCCTCACCCGCGCCGAATGGCCGGCGCGGCTGCAATTGCTCTCGCGCGGACGGGTGGCTGATCTGGTGCCGCCAGGCTCGGAAGTCTGGCTCGACGGCGGCCACAACGACGACGGCGGCCGCGTGCTCGCCGAGGCCATGGCGCAATTCGAGGAGAAGAACGCCCGGCCGCTGGTCTTCGTCTGCGGCGCGCAGGTGACGAAGGACATTCGCGCGCTGATAAAGCATTTCGTCGGCCTCGCCGGCGAGGTCGTCGCCGTGCCGGTCGAGGGCGAGCATAAGAGCTGGCCGCCGGAAGAGATCGCCGCGCTGGCCTGCGCCGAGGGCATGAGGTCGGCGGCGGCGCAGAGCGTCGAGGAGGCGCTGGCGATCATCGCGCAGCGCAGCTATGCGGTTCCCCCGCGCATATTGATCGCCGGCTCGCTCTATCTCGCCGCCGGCGTGCTGGCGCTGAACGGCTCCGTCATAGAGTGAGGCGACGCTTCATCCTTCTCCCGCTTGCGGGAGAAGGTGGCCCGGCGAAGCCGGGTCGGATGAGGGTCCGCGCCGGAAAGAGCGTCACCCTTTCGCGAGCGCTTCCAGCAGCTTGTGGGCGGCCGGACCGGAGGACGCCGGATTCTGTCCGGTAATCAGCAATCCGTCCTCCACCACATAGGGCGCCCAGTCCGCGCCTTTCGAGAAGAGCGCGCCCTTGGCGCGCAGATCGTCC
The DNA here is from genome assembly GCF_001644125.1 of Methylosinus sp. R-45379. Classification (NCBI taxonomy): domain Bacteria; kingdom Pseudomonadati; phylum Pseudomonadota; class Alphaproteobacteria; order Hyphomicrobiales; family Methylocystaceae; genus Methylosinus; species Methylosinus sp. R-45379. Next base: position 50,756 of record NZ_LUUM01000024.1, on the reverse strand, counting down.
TCCACCAGAAACGGCACGACCCCGGTGAGGCCCACGGCCTCCTCCTCGCTATTAGCGAAGCCCGTCACCTTTTTGCCCGCGACCAGCGGCCGTCCGTCCGGCGCGCCCACATGTCGCAGCACGCCCGGCGCATGGCAGACGAGGGCGATGGACTTTCCCGCGCGGATGAAAGATTCCAGCAGCGCGATCGAATGCGCGTCCTCGGCGAGATCCCAGAGCGGACCGTGGCCGCCGGGGTAGAACACCGTGTCGAAATCCTCCTGGCGGACGTCGGCGAGCGGGACCGTCTGCGCGAGCTGCGCCTTCGCCGCCGCATCCGCCTCGAAGCGTCGCGTGAGGTCGGTCTGGAAATCCGGCTCATTGCTCTTAGGGTCGAGCGGCGGCTGGCCGCCCTTCGGCGAGGCCAGCGTGATCGTCGCCCCAGCGTCCTGGAAGGCGAAATAAGGGGCGGCGAGCTCTTCCAGCCAGAAGCCGGTCTTGCGGCCGGTGTCGCCGAGCCGATCATGCGATGTGAGCACGATGAGAATTTTCATGGGGCCGCTCCGTCGTCTCGCTTTTTCGCGCAAGCGCTCGCCGGAAGATAAGGAGCCCACCGGCAGGCGCCCACTCCAATTCGCCTGCGGCGCCACTTGGATTTCGGAAGAAATTGCTCCACAAGCGTCCTGCCTCTCCCGCCGCGGGCCGAGGCGAGATCGAAAGAGCGCCTGATCGATGACCCTAATGTTGACGAGCGTCGCCAGCGTGGCGGAAGCCGAGATCGCCACCGCTGGCGGAGCGGACGTCATCGATTGCAAGGACGCCACCCGCGGCGCTCTCGGCGCTCTGCCCGTGGCCGAGGTCGCGGCGATCCTGCGTTCCGTCGCCGGTCGCCGTCCGGTCAGCGCCGTCGTCGAGCTGTCGCATGATCCGGCTGTGGCGCGCGCGGCGATAGAGGAGACCGCCGCGCTCGGCGTCGCTTTCGTCAAATTCGCGCTGCCGGCGACGCCGGACGCCGATGCGCTGATCGCGGCTCTGGCTCCGATCGCGCAGCGCGTGCGGCTCGTCGCCGTGCTCTTCGCCGATCTCGGGCCGGACCTCGACGTTCTGCCGCGCCTCGCCGCAGCTGGCTTTGCCGGCGCGCTGCTGGACACGGCGCATAAGGGCAAGGGCAGGCTCATCGAGCATTTCGACATTGGCGCGCTCTCTTCCTTCGTCGAGCGCTGCCATGCGCTGGGCCTCGAGGCGGGGCTCGCCGGCTCGCTGGAGGCGCCGGACGTTCCGCGCCTTCTGGTGACGGGCGTCGATGTGATGGGCTTTCGCGGCGCCCTCTGCCGCGACCACGACCGCAAGAGCGCGATGGACGCCACGGCTGTCGCGCTGATCCGCGATCTCATCCCCGGCGGCCCGGCGCGGGCGAGCGGCAAGGGGGCCGCGCTCGCCGCCAATGTCGATTGGTCGCTGGTCGTCGGCCGCGGCTATCTCGAGAGCCGCGAGCGCACGCGCGAGGTGGACCATGTCTTCGTGCGCGATCTCGTCATTCCGGTCGAGATCGGCGCCTATGATTTCGAGCGCGGCCGCACGCAGCGGGTGCGCTTCAATGTCGATGTCGATGTGACGCGCGTCTCCGCCGGCGGCGACGACATGCGCAATGTCTTCTCCTATGACGTCATCATGGACGCGATAAAGATGATCCTCGCCTCGGGCCACATAGAGCTCGTGGAGACGATCGCCGAGCGCCTCGCCGAGCTGGTGCTGCGGCACGAGCGCGTGCAGGCGCTGACCGTGCAGGTGGAGAAGCTCGATGTCGCGCCGGGCGCGGTCGGCATTCGCATCCGCCGCGAGCGCCAGGCCGAGACCGCCAAGGTTCACAACCTCTTTCCGGGCCTTCCCGATGCCGCCGAGCCCGAGCGCTGAGACGCGGCCTCTCGTCGTCAAGCTCGGCGGAAGCCTCGCCGCCTCCCCCGCCTTGCGCCAATGGCTGGCGGCGCTGCGGCGCTATCCCGGCCTTCTCACCATCGTTCCCGGCGGCGGCCCTTTCGCCGATGCGGTGCGAAGCGCGCAAGAGACGCTGCGCTTCTCCGACGCGGCGGCGCATGACATGGCCATAATGGCGATGGAGCAATATGGGCGCGCATTGTGCGACCTCGAGCCGGGCCTCCTTCCCGCCGCGACGCCGCAGGAGGCGGCGGCCACACATGCCCGCGGCGAGGTCGCAGTGTGGAGCCCGGTTGCGATGACGCGCGCCGATCCCCAGATTCCAGCGAGCTGGGACATGACGTCCGACAGTCTCGCGGCTTGGTATGCGCATGAGGCGGGAGCGCGCGCGCTATTGCTGATCAAGAGCGTCGATTTCCCGCCTTCCCCTGGAGGGGAGGGTGGGGGCGCCGCATCCATCGTCGATCCCTGCTTCGCGCATTATGCGCGCGGGCTCGACGTCTACATCGCCGGCCCCGCATCCTTGCGCGAGGCGCCTGAAACTTTCGCACGCGGCGGCCTTCCCGGCGCGCGCTTCGATTTCACCAGAGAGCAAAGCATCGCATCATGAAAAAGGTCGTCACGCCGCGCTGGGGCTGGGCGCTCACCGGCTCGGGACATTTCTTCACCGAATGTCTCGACATCATCCGCTCGCTCGACCATGTCGATCTCTTCGTCAGCAAGGCGGCGGCGGAAGTCATCCGCATGTATAAGCACAGGCTCGAGGACATGCCGGACCATGTGCGCGTGTTCAAGGACACGACGGCCAGTTCCGTTCCGGTCGGCGGCTTCTATCACAGCTATTATCACACGCTGATCGTCGCGCCGGCGACCTCCAACACGGTCGCGAAATTCGTCTATGGCATCTCCGACAATCTCGCGACCAATGTCTTCGCCCAGGCCGGCAAATGCCGCGTGCCGACGGTGGTGTTCGCCTGCGATACGGCGCCGGAGCTGGAGACGCAGGCGCCCGATCGCAAGGTGATGGTCTATCCGCGCCGCATCGACCTCGAGAACACCGACAAATTGAAAAACTTCGAGGGGACGCAGGTCGCCGAGAGCCTCGCCGCTCTGCATGAGGCCGTCGAGCGCCGGCGCCGCGAGCTTTCCGCTCGGGAGCCGATCGGGAATGTCTGAGCGCCTTTTGTTCCTCACCGGCCATCTCGCTCTGCCGCGCCTCGAGCGCATGTTGGCGGGCTTCGGAGAGGAGGCGAGGGACTGGCGCATCCACGACATAGGCGTGAAGGTCGCGGCGCTGATGACGCAGGAGATCATCCTGCGCCGCCTGCCGCGCCCGCTCACGGCCGATCGCGTCATATTGCCGGGCCGCTGCCGCGCCGATCTTTCCGCTCTCGCGGAGGCCTTCGGCGCCCCTTTCGAGCGCGGGCCGGAGGAGATCGCCGATCTTCCCGCTTTCCTCGGCAAGCGCGGCGGCAAGGCCGATCTCTCACGCCATGACATGCGCATTTTCGCCGAGATCGTCGACGCCTCCATCATGAGCGTCGAGGAGGTGATCGCCCGCGCGACGATGCTGAAAGAGGCGGGCGCCGACGTCATCGATCTCGGCTGCCTGCCGGACACGCCCTTTCCGCATATGGAAAAGACAATCGTCGCGCTCAAAGAGCGCGGCTTTTCCGTCAGCCTCGATTCGGCGAAGCGCGAGGAGCTGGAGCGCGGCGCGCGCGCCGGCGCGGATCATCTGCTCAGCCTCCACGAGCATACGCTCTCGATACTGCCGGACAATTCGCCGCTCGTTCCGATTCTCGTGCCCAATCCGCACGGCGATCTCGACTCGCTGCAACGCGCCGCGCGCATCGCGGAGAGCCGAGGCATCGCCTATATTCTCGATCCGATTCTCGATCCCATTCACTTCGGCCTCGCCGCCTCCATAGAGCGCTATGTCGAGACGCGCCGCCGCGAGCCCCACGCCGAAATGATGATGGGCACGGGCAATCTCACCGAATTGACCGATGCGGATTCCTCCGGCGTCACCGCCGTTCTGCTGGGCCTGTGCTCGGAGCTGGACATTCGCCATCTGCTCACCGTGCAGGTGAGCCCGCACACGCGCCGCACGGTGCAGGAGCATGACGCGGCGCGGCGCATGCTGTTCGCCGCGCGCGCGGACGCCGCTCTGCCCAAAGGCTATAGCGACGCGCTGCTGCAAATCCACGACAAGCGCCCCTATGCAGCGACGCCGGACGAGATCGCCGAGCTCGCGCGCGAGCTGCGCGACGAGAATTTCCGCATAGAGGTCGCCGCGGACGGCATCCACATTTACGCGCGCGGCTTTCATCGCGTGGCGCAGGACGCAATGTCGCTCTTTCCCGAGCTCGGGGTCGAGAAGGACGGCGCCCATGCCTTCTATCTCGGCGCGGAACTGATGAAGGCGGAAATCGCTTTTCGTCTGGGCAAGCGCTATCGGCAGGACGAGCCGCTGGACTTCGGCTGCGCTTCGGATAGATCGCAGGAGGACGAGACGCGCCTGCGCGAGGCCGGACATACGCTGCGCAAGGCGCGGGAATGATGGATATCTCACGGGACCCGAGCGGGAGCAGCAGCCGATGCCGATGATCCGCGAATGCATCGTCACCACGGTCGGCCCCACGGGCCAACATCATATCGCGCCGCTCGGGCTCATCGAGCAGGACGGATTCTGGGTCATCGCGCCCTTCCGCCCCTCGACGACGCTCGCCAATCTCGAGGCCGCGCCCTTCGCCACGGCCAGCTTCATCGACGATGTGCGCATTTTCGCCGGCTGCGTTTGCGGCAGGAGCGACTGGCCGATGGAGCCGGTCCCCGATTGGCCGGCGCCGCGCCTTTCCGCCGCCCTCTCGCACGCCGAGCTGGAAGTAGCGCGCAACGAGGGCGACCCTCAGCGGCCGCGCTTTTTCTGCCGGATAAGAAAAATCGTCTCCCACAAGCCCTTTTTGGGGTTCAACCGCGCTCAATCGGCGGTGGTCGAGGCCGCTATTCTGGCGACGCGGCTCGGAATGCTGCCCCGCGAAAAAATCGACACAGAAATGGCCTATCTCCGCATAGCGATCGACAAGACGGCCGGGGCCGCCGAGCGCGAGGCGTGGGAGCTGGTGACGGCCAAGATCGAGGCTTATCTTCAAACACAGTCGAAATGACCGATTCGCCCCTCGGGGGCGGAACGGCGCGGCGCGCCGGCGGCTCGCTCGATTAAATTTCGACACAAATTTTCACGAAGGATGGACAATGTCCGAAGCAATGACGACAGAGCATCTCGAGCACGCGGAGCATGCCGAGCATGTCGCCCATGAAGGCACGCCCTTCATGACGCAGGTCTCGATGACGATCGCCGTTTTCGCCGTCGTCGCCGCGACCATCGGCAGCCTGGAGACGATCGAGACCGCCGCCACGCTCGGCGCGCAGAACGCCGCCGCGCTCAGCCAGAGCAAGGCCAGCGATCAATGGGCCTTCTTCCAGGCCAAGAGCATCAAGAAGAGCGTGAACGAGGTCGCCGCCAAGCAGGGCGGCCCGCAGGCCGATCCGCTGGCCCGCGAGGCCAAGCGCTATGACGACGAGAGCAAGGCGATCAAGACCGAGGCCGAGGCGCTCGAGCATCGGGTCGAGGAGCATTTGCACGAGGCCGAGCATCACGAGCATCGCCATCACATTCTGACGATGGCGGTGACGCTGGTGCATGCGGCGATCGCCATTGCGACCATCGCGATCATCACCCGCGGCCGCAAATGGCCATGGTATTCCGGCCTCGCTCTCGCCCTCTCGGGCGTTCTTCTCGCCGGCTACGCCTATATTTGAGCATAGCGCTCGGCCGGGACCGCGGCGCAGCGTCGCGGCCGCCCCGGCCGAAGCCGGCCAAAAATCCGCGCATTGCCGAGTTTTCGGTCATTATTTCGTAGACTTGTCTCATTTTTAGCGACGACCGGCTCGCGCCGAGCCACCTCGCCGCCAGCGGAGCGCGGGTTGCTTTTTCAGCCGCCATCGCAATCTCTCCGCTTGTGGAGTGCCTCCGATGTCTGCATTGAGCGAATGGCTCTTCGGCGTCGACAATCTGACGCCGCATGGTTTCTGCCTCCTCTGGGAGCCGGGCCTGATCTGGCTCTTCGCGATCTCCGACGGCTTGATCGCGCTGGCCTATTTCTCCATCCCGCTGGCGCTGGTCATCATCGGGCAGAGACGCGCGGACCTCGTGTTTCGGCCCCTGCTATGGCTGTTCGCCGCCTTCATCCTGCTCTGCGGCGCCACGCATTGGCTCGATGTCGTGACCTTGTGGAAGCCGGTCTATGGCGTGCAGGGAATCGTCAAGGCGGCCACGGCGCTCGCCTCGCTCGGGACCTCGATCGCGCTATGGTGGTGGCTGCCGAGCTTTCTGGCTCTGCCCTCGCCCGATCAGCTGCGCAGGGCCAACGCCGCGCTGCTGGAGAGCGAGGAGCGGCTGGCCCATGCGCAGAAGATGGAGGCGATCGGCCAGCTTACCGGCGGCATTGCGCATGACTTCAACAATGTGCTGCAGGTGGTCATCGGCTCGCTCGGCGTCATAGAGCGGCAATTGGCGCGCGGGCGCGCCGAGGAGATCGGCCCGTCGGTGGCCGCGATTCGCAAGGCGGCGAGCTCGGCCTCCAATCTCATCGACCGTCTGCTCGCCTTCTCCCGCCGCCAGACGCTGCTGCCGCGCGTCATCGAGCCGGACAGGCTGGTCGTCGGCCTCGAGGATATGCTGCGGCGCACGCTCGGCTCCGGCGTCGAGCTCGATCTGCGGCTCGGCCGCTGCCGGCGCAGCGTCGTCTGCGACCCGTCGCAGCTCGAGAGCGCGCTGCTCAATCTGGCCATCAATGCGCGCGACGCCATGCCGGCCGGCGGCGTGCTCGAGATCGCGACCGCAGATCGCCGGCTGGACGCCGACCCCGACGATCCCGACGCCACGCCCGGCGATTATGTGGAGATCCGTGTGAAGGACAATGGCGCCGGCATGAGCCGCGAAGTGCTGGCGCATGTCTTCGAGCCTTTCTTCACCACCAAGCCGACCGGGCGCGGCACGGGCCTCGGCCTCTCGCAGATTTATGGTTTCGTGAAACAGTCCGGCGGCTTCGTGCGCATCGACAGCGCTCCGGGAAAAGGAACCAGCGTGCGCCTCTATCTGCCTGGACGCGACCAGCCCAGCCTCGCGCCGGGCGAGGCCTTCGCCGCCCTGGAGGTCGTGGAGCAGAAGCAAGATTACGCCGCGCCCTGCGGAAAGACGCTGCTCGTCGAAGATCAGCTGGAAGTGCGCATGCAGATCGCCGACGCGCTCGAGGAGATGGGCTGCGATGTCATAGAGGCCGATGACGGAAACGCCGGGCTCAAGGTGCTCGAATCGGGCGAGAGCTTGCGCCTGCTGGTCACGGATGTCGGCTTGCCGGGCGTGAGCGGACGCCATCTGGCCGAAGCCGCCCGCGCCGCTCACCCCGATCTCCCGATCCTGCTCATCACCGGCTATGCCGGCAAATCGCTCGACAGCCTCGATCTCGCATCGAACATAGAAGTTCTGCGCAAGCCCTTCACGCTCGAGGAGCTCGCCGCCCGCGTGAAGATTTTGCTGGCGCGCGCCGCCGCCGCGGAATAGCCCCCGCTCAGCCGGAAGCGAGCAGAGCGACCGCGCAGGCCGGCGCGCAATCGGCGGCGGCCGTCGCGACCTCCGGGACCGAATCGATGAGATCGGCGATATCGCGATAGGCGCGGCCTTCGGCCAGAGCGAGGCGCGCGACCAAGGCGCGGCCGACGCCGGCGCCCACGATGGGCGCGCCTTCCGCCATTGCGGCGCGCGAGCGCAGCAGCGCGATCTGATCCTCGATCGAACGCATCTGCGCGCGTGCGAGAAAATCCGCGAAGGCGCGCCATTGCGCGGGCGAGGCCTCGGCGGCGTCACGGCCGGCGAGGCGCGCGAGGCGGGCGATCGATTCGGCGACGCTCTTGCCGCGCCCGTCCGCGGTCGGCTCGGCGTCCTCTGCGACGAGATCGCCGGTCACGCGGCGCACATCGGCCATGGTCGCGAAATTCTCGCGCGCCGGCGGCGTCCAGCGGCCCGCAAAGGGCGCGAGCGTCACGCCGGCGAGCGGATCGCCGCGCGAGAAGCCCGTGTAGACCAGCTCGCCATTGGCGAGGCGCTCTGCGTCGCCGCCGCCGAGGGCGCCGACGCGGCCGCCGGAAATGGGGACAAGATCGGTCGTCGTCGAGCCCATGTCGATGAACAGCGCCTCGGGTAGTCGCCGCGCGACCAGCTCCGCGCTCGCCCGCCAATTGGCGGAGGCGATGGCCTGCGCCGCGCCGCGAACCTCGGCGAAGGGAAGGAAGCCGCCCTCCCCGGCGTAGAACAGAGTCTCGGCCCCCTTCACGCGCCGGGCGACCGCGGAGGCGATGGCGGCGACGCCGGCGGCGCGCGTCTCGAAAGCGTCGGAGAGCTCGGCCGTCATGGTGACGGCGAATCGATCCGCGGCGCCGAGGCGGGCGACCGCCTCCTCTATCGCGCCCTCGAGCCGCGCGAGGCCGTAATGCGGATTGCAGGGCAGCAGCAGGACCTCGACGATCCGCCCGTCAATGGCGCGCGCGGCCTTGAGATGCGCGCCGCCTATGTCGAAGCCGATGACGCTGGCCATGAGCCTTTCCGTTTCGGTCGGCGCGTCGCGCGCGCCTTTAAAAAGCAAAAGGGGAGCCGCGAACGGCTCCCCCGATGATAAGTGATCCGGTCGAAGCCGTCAGTTGGCGCCGAAAGGATGCTTGACGTCGTTGCGCTTGGCGACGACCTCGGCGGCCTTCGGCTCGCCCTTGATGGCGCGGGCGATGGCTTCCTTCGTGGCCTGATAGTTGTACTCTTGGATCTTCTTGTCGTCGTTGGCGTCCCAATGGATGAACACGCCGACCGAGATGAAGACGTCATCGGCCTCGGCGAGCGGGATCACGCCCTCGGCGACCGAATCGGCGACCGCCTTGGCGACGCCGGCCTGCGCCGGTCCGAACATCTGAACGGCCTGCTTGGCGTTCTTGATGGTGACCTTGTTGAACAGGATCGTGTTGGGCTTGGCCAACAGGTTCGGCGCGACGACGGCGAGCAGCGTCGTGAAGCCGTCCTTGTTGTTGACGAGCGCATTGGCGAAAGCGGTCTCGGCCGCGCTGCCGCGCGGTCCGATCAGCAGGTCGATGTGAGCGACTTCATTGCCTTCGCCGACGAGCGACTCGCCGATCATGAGCTTGTTGATCAGGGCCATTTTCTCTTCTTCCTTATCGACATGTCGCTTCGGAGACTCCGAGCCGTTCTCGGCGCCGCGCTGTCGAAGACGCGCCGCCGTCATCAATCATTTCCGCATGACAGCGGCAAGTCGGGAGGACACCTTCGGGAGGAAACCCTCGGGACCAGACCGAACTTGCGCGCTTCTCAGAGAAGGCTGCGCGCCAGCGCGAAAGCGTGGCGGAAATCGAGGCGCAGAGGCTTGTCGGAATTGGTCATCTGCCGGAAGAGGCCGGCCTCCGTTCCGTATTTGATGTCGCCGATGGCGAGCGCGCCTATGCCGAGCGCGCCCGACGGCAGCTCGACGCCCTTGTCGTGCAGCTTGACGCCCTCGACGCCGAGCGGCGGCACGGCGTTGACGTCCGCGGCGATGAGCAGCGATTTGGCGGCGGCGAGGTCTTCCGCGGACAGCACCTGCACGCCGGCGCGGGCCGCGCAGAGCGCGATCTCATGCTCGATGAGGAGCGCGCGCACCTGCTCGGACTTGCTGCCGTCGGCCGGCGTCACCTTCACGCCGAAGCGCTTCTCGATCTCCTCGGCCTGGACGGTCACGCGGTCGAGGCCGCTATAGCCGACGATCGTCACCTCGGCGCCCTCGAGCGCGGCGATGACCGCGGAGGAATAGCCGACGACGCCGGTCGCGCCATAGACGACGATCTTGGCGCCCTTGAGCTCGCGGCCCTTTTTCTCGCGCAGCACCTTCTCGACGAAGGCGACCATGGCGCCGGCGGTGGTGAAGGAGCCATAAGGGTCGGCGAAGAGCGAGATCTCGAAGGGCTTCAGCAGCGCCTTCTCGGCGGCGTCCAGCATGTCGAGCGCGAGCACGGCGTCACGGCCGGCGAAGAAAATTCCGGTGCGCAGGGCGGCCGAGGGAGCGCGGGAGAACATCGCGTCCTGCACCAGAGCCGCCACCTCGTCGAGAGTGACATTCGTGTAGGGGATCGCCACGTCGAAGCCCGCGTCGATCGCCATGTTGACGTCGAACGGGCTCATATGCTTCAGCGTGCTCAACATATGAAGGATCGATTTGGCGGCCATGGGAAATTCCTAACCTTTCTGTCCTTGCCGGCGCGCGAGCGCGCTGCGCCTCGCGTGACGCCCGAGCTTAGCCAAGCTTTCGGATGAGCGATACCGGGACGGCGGGCGCGGGCGGAGCCCGGTCTCGAATGGCGAGACGCATAGACCGCAGAACGGGGCGAATGTCCAGCCTATTGTCCCGGCCCTGGACAGCGGAAGCGGGAGGCAGGCGGCCCTCAATAACCGAAGGGCGAGGACCCGAAGGAGGAGCCGGCGCCCGGCGGATCGAAGCGATAGCCGTCGGCGCCCCAGACCGGCGCGGGGCGGACCGGCGCGGCATAGGCGGGCGCGGCATAGACGGGGGCGGCGACCGGCGGCGCGTAGGCCGGGCGGCGGGAGGAGCGCTTCGCCTCGGCGGGAGCGGCGGCGAGAAGCGCGCCGGCGAGGAGGACGATCGCAAAGCCGCCGATTTTCATGATTCATCCCCTCCATGGACCGCAGATGCGGCTCCGCTGGGGAAAATCGGGCGGCGCCCGGCGGCGTCAAGGGTGGCGCGACGACGGCTTTCGCCCGCGTTTCCCCGCATCTCTTATTGCCATCGGCTCGAGCTGGGCGCATTCTTCGCGCCCATGTCGGACGAGGCGTCTCTACTCGCGGCCAACGCCGCTTATTATCGAGCCTTCGTCGCCGCGGACCTGGATGGGATGGCGGCGATCTGGGGCGATGAGGAAATCTGCTGCATCCACCCCGGCTGGCCGCCGATCTTCGGGCGCGAGCAGGTGCTGGCCTCCTTTCGCGAGATTTTACGCAACCCCATGCAGGACCCGGTTCTGCGCCGCAGCGAGCGCGCGCTGCTCTGCGGCTCCGAGGGACGCATCGTCTGCATAGAGATGGTCGGCCAGACGGCGCTGGTCGCCACCAATTGCTTCCGGCTCGTCGACGGGGCGTGGCGGCTGGTGCATCATCAGGCGAGCCCGCTGATGGTCCAGAGCGAGCCGCCTCCGCCGCCGCAGGCGCCGCCGACGCGCTCGCTGCATTGAAGGTTCGCAGGATCGCCGAAGGTTCACATGATCGCCATGAAGGCGACATCCCCTGTTGACCTTTCGCCGCCCCTGCCTCTATAAGACCGCCCAACCAAGGGCTCGCCCCCCGGGGCGCGGGGTCTTTGCGCGAATTTCATGTCATACGGCCATCGAATGGCGCGGGCTCCCGCGCTCTGCGCCGATCGAAAGGAAAAGACCATGTCCCGCCGTTGCGAACTGACCGGCAAAGGCGTGCAGACGGGCAATCTCGTCAGCCACTCCAATCACAAGACCCGCACCCGCTTTCTGCCCAATCTGGTCAATGTGACGCTGGCCTCGGACGCGCTGGCGCGCTCCGTCCGCCTTCGCGTCTCGGCGGCGGCTCTGCGCTCGGTCGAGCATCGCGGCGGTCTGGACGGCTTCCTCGTCAAGGCGCGCGACACGGAGCTCTCCGACGACGCCCGCGCGCTGAAGCGCGAGATCGTCAAGAAGCTCGCCACCGCCAGCGCCTGATCTCGACGGCCACGGGATGCGAGCCTTTTAAGGCTCGCTCTCTTCCGAGAACGAAGACAAATAGACCCCGCGCCCTGGGCAAGAGCGCGGGGTCTTTCCCGTTTTGGCCGCCCTTGCCGACGCGAGCCCCCAGCCGCGCGCAGGCAATCGCTCCGGGCGGCGTGTCAGCCCCAGATCGACAAAGCTACGCTGAGCAGCAGGGGAAGGGTGGCCAGCGAGAAGATCGCGGCGACGCAGAGAACCCTCTGGACGTCGAGCGGCTCGTGAGACGCCGCGGGCAATCCCGCATTTCGAACTTTGCCAAAGGAAATCATACGCAACTCCCTCGTCACTCTCGGTCGGCCGATCGCTCGGACATCCGATCGTCACTGCACGCGCACCAGACGGTCGCGCCGAAATATTAATGCAACAGCCGCCCTGAAGGTTCCCCGCCGACTCGTTTTCGGCGCGGTTGAGCGCTGGTTGCGAAATTAACTCGACTTAAACTTATTCACCATTCGGTGAATTACGAGAGGCGATTCACGACGACGAGCGCCACCCCGAGCGCCCCCTCCCTCACCCTCCCCCGCTTCGCGGGAGAGGGAAGGCGGCGACGTGACGCGAAATGTCGATGAAGCGCGAAATCTGCTCCCTCTCGCGCGCAGCGGGGGAGGGCTGGGGAGGGGGCGCGGCGCAAACCCGTCACGGCGCCGTGGCGAGGACGCGCGGCCGCGGCGGCGCCGCACGTTGCGGGGCGCGCGCCGGAGCGGGCGCGGCGTTCTCGCTGAACAGCTCGGCGAGCTTTTCCGTCATCGCGCCGCCCAACTCCTCCGCGTCCACAATGGTCACGGCGCGGCGGTAATAGCGCGTCACGTCATGGCCGATGCCGATGGCGATCAGCTCGACCGGCGATTTGGTCTCGATCTCCTGAATGACATGCCGCAAATGGCGCTCGAGATAATTGCCCGGATTGACCGACAGAGTGGAATCATCGACCGGCGCGCCGTCGGAGATCATCATCAGAATGCGGCGCTGCTCCTGCCGCGCCAGCAGGCGGCGATGCGCCCAGTCGAGCGCCTCGCCGTCGATATTCTCCTTCAGCAGGCCCTCGCGCATCATCAGGCCCAGATTGCGGCGCGCGCGCCGCCAGGGCGCATCGGCGGCCTTGTAGATGATGTGGCGTATGTCGTTGAGCCGGCCGGGGTTCGGCGGCTTGCCGTCGGCGATCCAGCTCTCGCGCGACTGGCCGCCCTTCCACGCCTTGGTGGTGAAGCCCAAAATCTCCACCTTCACGCCGCAGCGCTCCAGCGTGCGGGCGAGAATATCGGCGCAGGTGGCCGCCACTGTGATCGGCCGGCCGCGCATGGAGCCGGAATTGTCGAGCAGCAGAGTGACCACCGTATCGCGGAAATTGGTGTCTTTCTCGCGCTTGAAGGAGAGCGGCTGCTGCGGATCGATGACGACGCGCGGCAGGCGCGCGGGATCGAGCATGCCCTCCTCGAGATCGAACTCCCAGGCGCGATTCTGCTGCGCCATCAGCCGGCGCTGCAGGCGATTGGCGAGCCGGCCGACGACAGAGGAGAGATGCAGGAGCTGCTTGTCGAGATAGGAGCGCAGGCGATCGAGCTCCTCGGCGTCGCACAGATCCTCCGCCTTCACCGTCTCGTCGAAGCGAGACGTGTAGGCCCTGTATTCGCCACCGGAACGATCGGCCGAGGAGGTCGGCGGACGCCGCGTCTCCATCGCCTCGTCCACATCGCCGGAGTCGATCTCCTCCAGCATCTCGCTGTCGAGAATTTCGGCGGCTTCGCTCTCGCCCTTCTCCAACGCCTCTTCAGAGGCGGTGGCGGTGTCCATCTCGGAGGAGCCGGACTGCTTGTCCTCCTCGGTCTCCTCGCCCTCGGCCTCGTCGGGGTTTTGCGGTTGGTCCTCGCTCGGCTCCTCGGCGTCCTCCTCGCCTCCCGCGCTCTCGCCCTCGAGCTCGAGCGACGCGAGCAGGCGATGCGCGAGCTGCGCGAAGCCGCGCTGATTCTCGAGCGCCGAGACGAGCTTGTCGAGATCGGCGCCGGCGCGCTCCTCGATCCAGGGGCGCCAGAGATCGACCGCCTTGCGGCCATGCGGCGGCGGCGCAATGCCGGTCAGACGCTCGCGCGCGATGAGCGCCAGAGCGTCCTCGAGCGGCGCGTCCTCGCGCGTCTCGATCTCGGAGAAGCGGGCGCGCTGATAGCGATCGTCGAGCATGGCGCCGATATTGGCGGCGACGCCGTCCATGCGGCGCGAGCCGATCGATTCGACGCGCGCCTGCTCCAGCGCATCGAAGGCGGCGCGGGCGTCGGGAGATTGCGGCTGCACGCGGCGATGGACCGCCTCATCGTGGCAGGCGAGGCGCAGAGCGATGGAATCGGCGTGGCCGCGCACAATGGCGGCGTCCTGGGCGGTGAGCTTGCGCGGCGGCTCCGGCAGGCGCGCCTTGGCCTTGTCGTCGGCGCCGAGCAGCATGGCGCGCTCCGGCGAGAAGGAGACTTCCAGCTCCGAACGCTTGGCCATGGCGCGCATCGCGCCGGCGACGGCGCGCTTGAACGGCTCTTGCGGAGCCTCCTTCGGCGAGGCAGGTTTGCGATTGGTTGCCATGGAAGTCCGTTCGATCGTGAGCTCTGCGCCCGCCTTCGGGCGAGCGAGCCTATATAGCCTATGCCGGATCGACAGTTATGAAAATCGCCGAAGACGAAATCACCCGCGGATTCCGACAACGCGCGAGTTTCTCGTTAACTATCAGCTATTTCGGTCGGCATATGACGGAGCGATGACATGATTTCAATCTAAGATGTTGAATTGTTTACTGTTTTTTCAAGGCTTCCGGTCAATTTCTCGCGCCGAAAGCCCCCGAATCCGAGCCGAGCCATGCATGAGACCGCCTCCCGATATGGAGTCGTCACCGAATTTCGCGACGTCGACGAGCTGTGCTTCAAATGGCAGGTCGAGGCGCCGGTCGGCGGCCTGCCGCCCTATGAGCAGATCGCGCTGGGCAGCCTCGGCCGGCTCGCCGACGATCTGGCGCTGGCCGGGCGCGACGAGGACGGCGGCTTCGCGTTCTTCTATGGCGGCGGCGCCTTCGAGGCCTGGCTGGGCGCGTCGCTGCGCGGCCTGCGGCTCGACGCGCTGGAGCGCAATTACCGCGACGCCATCGGCGAGGCTCTCGAGGCGGCCTGCGCGCGCGGAGCGCCGGCGGCGACGATCGCACGCAGCATTCGCGGCGGCCTGGTGCAAACTTGCGAGATCGTCGTCTTCCCGCTGTCGAGCCATTGGGGCGCGACGCTGTTTCTCGTTTTCGCGCGCGAGCGGGCCTCCAAGCACGATCTCGTCGATGCGATCTATCGCGCCACCGACGGCGGGCTGGCGACGCTCGCCGCCGTCCACGCCGGCCGCGACATAATCGATTTCATCATTGTGAGCCTCAACGCCAGCGCCAGCCGATTCTTCGGCGGCGCCGAGCGCGATCAGCAATGGCGGCGCATCAGCGAGATCGTCCCGGCCTGGATGACCGACGGGACCTTCGAACGCTTCTCCGCCATTTTCCGATCGGCGCTCCCCGACACATTCGAGGTCGCGCATCGCTCGGCCGAGGGCGTCGCGATGCATTTGCGGCTCTCCGCCGCGCCCATGGGCGATCTCGTCGGCGTGACGCTCACCGACGTCACCCCGCTGAAGGCGCGCGAGGCCTCCTTCCGCCTGCTGTTCGAGAGCAATCCCATGCCCATGTGGGTGCATGACCCGCACAGCTTGCGCATCATGGCCGTCAATGACGCGGCGGTCGCCCATTACGGCTATGCGCGCGAGCGCTTTCTCCGCTCCACCTTGCTCGACCTCTATGCGGAGGAGGAATGGCCGGCGGTGACGATCGCCCATGAGAGCCCGGCCGTTCGCCGTCCCTCGGACCGCATATGGATCAATCGCACAGCGGAGGGGCGCGAGATAAAGGTGCAGAATTACGCGCGCGAAATCTCCTTCGACGATCGTCCGGCGATATTGCTCGCCATCGTCGACGTCACCGAGCAGCGCGAGCAGGCCGCCCGCATCGCCCATCTCGCGCATCACGATCCGCTCACCGGCCTCGCCAATCGCGCGCTCTTTCGCGCGCGGCTGACGGAGGGGCTGCAGCGGCTCGACAATGGCGCGGAGAGCCTCTGCGTGCTCTATCTCGATCTCGACGGCTTCAAGGATGTGAACGACGCCTTTGGCCATCCGGTCGGCGATCGGCTGCTGATCGCCGTCGCCGAGCGTCTGCGCGAGACTCTGGCGCCGGGCGACATGGTGGCGCGCGTCGGCGGAGACGAGTTCGCCATCGTCCAATCGGGCGCCGGAGCGAGCGAGGCGGACCGTCTCGCCGAGCGCATCGTGAGCGCGGTGAGCGTCCCCTATGAGGTCGACGGCCATGCGGTGACGGTCGGCGCCAGCGTCGGCATTTCGGTCGCGCCCATCGACAGCGGCGACGCCGATATTCTGCTCAAGAACGCCGACATAGCGCTCTATCGCGCCAAGGCGGACGGGCGCGGCCTGCATCGCTTCTTCGAGCCGGAGATGGCGGCCTCCATTCTCGTGCGGCGCACGATGGAGGCCGATCTGCGCCATGCGCTCGCCGCCGGCGAGTTCGAGATCTATTATCAGCCGCTCGTCGACCTTTTGACCAATCGCATCGTCGCCTCGGAGGCGCTGCTGCGCTGGTTCCATCCCATGCGCGGCTCGATTTCGCCCAATGAGTTCATCCCGCTCGCCGAGGAGACCGGGCTCATCACGCCGATCGGCGAATGGGTGCTGCGCGAGGCCTGCCGCGAGGCGGCGAGCTGGCCGGAGCCGATCGGCGTCTGCGTCAATCTCTCGCCCGCGCAATTTCGCTCGCGCTCGCTGGTGGGCTCGGTCCTATCGGCGCTGGCGGCGAGCGGCCTCGCGCCGCAGCGGCTCGAGCTCGAGATCACCGAATCGGTGCTGCTGGCCGAAAACCACGCCAATCTCGCGGTGCTGCATCAGCTGCGCGGCCTCGGCGTGTGCATATCGATGGATGATTTCGGCACCGGCTATTCGAGCCTCAGCTATCTGCGCTCCTTCCCCTTCGACAAGATCAAGATCGACCGCTCCTTCGTGAAGGAGCTGCCGGAGAATCAGGAGTGCGGGGCGATCGTGCGCGCGGTTGCCGGGATCGGCCAATGTCTCGGCGTCGCCACCGTGGCCGAGGGCGTGGAGACGCATGAGCAATTGGCGCGGCTGCGCGCGGAAGGCTGCACGCAGATGCAGGGATTTCTGTTCAGCCGTCCGGCTCCGGCGGCGGAGCTGCGGCGCATGCTGGAGAACGACGACCAGAGATGGGCGGAGGCGATGAGCGCGGCGTGAACTTTTCCGCCGCGGTGAGCCTTAGACGCGGCGCGCCTTAGAATGGTGGGGGAAGTAGGACTCGAACCTACGAAGGCATAGCCAGCGGATTTACAGTCCGCCCCCTTTGCCGCTCGGGACATTCCCCCAGCTTCTCGACGGACCCTAGAGGATAGGTCCCGCGAGCGACGGCCCTGTGAAGGGCCGGTGAAGCAGGGCGCATATGGGGAATTTGCTCGCCCGCTGTCAACCCGAAAATGACCGAAGGCGTCGCCGGCCCGTCGCCGGCTCAGGACTGGCTCTGCGACTGACCCTGGGCGCGGGCGACGCTGACGCGCACTTCCGCGGTCTCGCCGCCGCCGCCGGCATGGGCGGCGCGAATGGGCGCGGCCCCCAGATGATCCAGCGCCACGGCCACGCGCACATAGCTCTCGTCCGGCGAGGCGCCGCGCGTCGGGTCGAAGCCCACCCAGCCGAGCCCCGCCACATGCGCTTCCGCCCAGGCGTGAACGGCCGCGCCGGCGTCGGCGCGCAGCGCATAGCCGGAGACATAGCGCGCCGGAATCTCGAGGCTGCGCGCGCCGGCGATGAAGACATGCGCCGCATCCTGCGCCGAACCGCGGCGACGCGCGAAGACATCGGCCGCCGCGACGGCGCCGCTCGTCGGCCCCTCCGCCACGACGAAGGCTTTGTGCAGCGCGCCGACCAGCGCGTGGAGCCTGGCCAGCGTCTCCTTCTCGCGCGCCGACGCCGCCAGCGCAAAATCGCAGATTGCGTGATCCGCCTCGGTCAGCGGCGTCTCGCGCAAATAGAGCTCCGGCGGAAAACGCTCGATCGCGCCGCGCGCGACGCCGGCCGTGTCGAAGGTCTCGACCGCTCCTTCGACGACGGTGGTGAGCGCCTCGAGCGGCCCATCGACATAGATGCTGTGCACGACATTGCCGAAAGCGTCCTCGCAGGCGCGCAGGCGGCAGTCGCGATCGACGTCGATGCGCCAGTCGAGAACATGCTGCCCGTCGTAATTGCGGGGGGTGAGCGCCAGCTTTTGAATCGCCGCCTTGGCCGGCTCCGCGTAACGATAGATCGTCTCGCGCCTGACTCTTATGTGCATCTTACACCGCAAAGGGAGCCGGAAACGCCGGCTCCGACACATTTCATTCTAGAAAAGATACTGCTCTGACACCAGAGCCCCCAGCCGTTGATTATCGGCGATGAAGCTCTGAATGAAATCATGCAGGCCATTGTGGAACACATTCTCGATGGTCGCATGCTCGAGCTGGCCGAAGACGGTGCGAGCGTGGCGCTGCGCCGGGCCTTGCTTGCCATGCGATTTGCCGAGGCGGTCGAGATTCTGCACCACGCTCTCATAGCAGGCGATGAGCGAGCGCGGCATCTCCGGCCGCAGGATCAAGAGATCGGCGACGAGCCAGGGCTTCAGACTGTCGCGATAGACCCAATGATAGGCGGTGTGCGCGGAGACGGCGCGCAGGATCGCCGTCCATTGGAAATAGTCGAGCGAGCCGCCGACCGCCTCCGTCTCCGGCAGCAGCACGTGATACTTCACGTCGAGCAGGCGCGCGGTGTTGTCGGCGCGCTCGAGATAGAGGCCGACGCGCGAGAACCAATAGGCGTCGTTGCGCAGCATGGTCCGATGCGCGCCGCCGTCATAGGCGGCGGAGACCTGCTTCACGAAATCGAGAAAGCGCGTCACCTCCTCGGCGGAGCGGCTCGCCTGCTCGAAGGCCTTGAGCTCGAGGAAGGCGCCGTTGATCGCCTCCCACATCTCGACAGTGAGCGCGGTGCGCACGGCGCGGGCGTTGACGCGGGCGAGCTCGATGCAATTGCGGATCGAGCTCGGATTGTCCGGCGAGAAGGCCAGAAATTGCGTGACATTGGCCTCGTCGACCGTCAGCCCCGCCGCGTGAAAGGCGGGCGCGGCGCCGGAGGAGAGCAGCGCGCTCTCCCATTCCGTCTCCACGCCGCCATAGGCCCGCGGCAGCGTGGCGAGGCGCCTGGACGCCTGCAGTATGCGCGCGAGAAAATCCGCGCGTTCCATATATCGGGCCAGCCAGAAGAGGTTGTCTGCGGTGCGTGAGAGCATGAGATCCCGTCGTTTCGGCGCGCTGTTCTTACTGTGAATTCGTCATGCGCGCGCGAGCGGCGCGTCGTCGATGATCCATGTGTCCTTGGTTCCGCCGCCTTGGCTGGAATTCACGACGAGAGAATTCTCCGTCATGGCGACGCGCGTCAAGCCGCCGGGCACCACGCTCGCACCATTGGGACCGTAGAGCACGAAGGGTCTGAGATCGACATGGCGGGGCGCGACGCCGCTCGCTACCGACACCGGGCAGGTGGAGAGGGCGAGCGTCGGCTGGGCGATGAAATTGGTGGGATTGTCGGCGAGCTTGGCCGCGAATTCCGCGATCTGCGCCTTGGTGGCGTGAGGGCCGACCAGCATGCCATAGCCGCCGGAGCCATTGACCTCCTTCACCACCAGCTCGCCCAAATGGTCGAGCACATAGCGAAGAGCTTCCTTCTCGCGGCAGCGCCAGGTGGGGACATTCTTCAGCAGCGGCTCCTCGCCCAGATAGAAGCGGATCACCTCCGGCATATAGGTGTAAATGGCCTTGTCATCGGCCACGCCCGTGCCGACTGCATTGGCGAGCGTCACATTGCCCGCATGATAGGCGCCCATCAGACCAGCGACGCCCAGGGCGGAATCGGGGCGGAAGGCCAGCGGGTCGAGGAAGTCGTCGTCCAGGCGCCGGTAGATCACATCGACGCGGCGCGGCCCCTCCGTGGTGCGCATAAAGACGACATCGTCCTTGACGAAGAGATCGCGCCCTTCGACCAGCTCTATGCCGAGCTTGTCGGCCAAGAAGGAATGCTCGTAGAAGGCCGAATTATATTGGCCGGGCGTCAGCAGCACGCTCACCGGATCGGCCCCCGCCCCGCGCGGCGCGGCGGAGCGCAGAGTGGCGAGCAATTGATCGGGATAATTCTCGATCGGCGCGACGCGATGCAGCCCGAAGAGATCGGGCAGCAGCCGCATCATCACCTCGCGATTTTCCAGCATATAGGAGACGCCGGAAGGCGTGCGGGCGTTGTCCTCCAGCACATAGAAACCGTCGTCGTCGGTGCGGATGATGTCTATGCCGGCGATATGCACGAAGATGTCGTGCGGCACGCGGCGTCCCGCCATCTCCGGCCGGAAGGCGGGATTGCGATAGACGAGCTCGGAGGGAACCACGCCCGCTTTCAAAATCTCGCCGGGGCCGTAGAGATCGGCGAGGAACAGATTCAGCGCCTTCACGCGTTGAATCAGGCCCTTCTCGAGCTGCGCCCATTCGGCGCGGGCGATGATGCGCGGCAGAATGTCGAAGGGAATGAGCCGCTCGGTCGCCTCCTGCGAACCATAGACCGCGAAGGTGATGCCGATGCGCCGAAACAGAAGCTCCGCCTGCGCCCTGCGGGAGGCGAGAAACTCGGGCTCCACCGAGGTGAGCCATTTGGCGAGCTTTTCATAAGGAACACGGGTCACGCCGTCGACGCCGTCCATCTCATCGAATTTCGCCACCTTCGAAAGCACGTTCTCGCTCTCCCTCGAGGTTTCGGCGAACGGCCGATCGCGCCGGACGATGCGCCTTTGTGGCAGAGCGTGGCAAGAAGCGAGCCAGACGGCTCGAGCGTCGCCGAAACCCTTATCGCTCCATCCCGCCTTCTAATCCGTTTGTCGTTGACAAGCCATGCGCCGCGCATCAAAACCAAAAGCGTCGGCGCGATTTTCGAGTCGCACGGCGATCCACACTTGCGAAGGACTCATGGGCAGTAGCCTCGGCAACAGCCGCCTCGGCGCAGCCGCCGCAGCCTCGTCTGCGCGCGTCGCGCCTCACACAGAAGCCCGCGGCCGAAAGGACCGCGTGAGAGGCGTCGCCAGAGCCTAGCGCTCCACCCGCCGCTCACGCCTTCGGCCGCCACAATGGCCAGAAGGACGAGAGCGATGAAGATGTTTTCCCGCCCCTATGTCAACCTCCGTCTGCGCTCGGCGCAGAGCGGCGTCATTCCCATCGTCGCGCCGGCGGAGCTGCGCGATCTGCGCCTCACCGGACGCCGCATGCGGCCGCGCGCCGCCTGGACGATCGACGCCGCCACACGCCGGCCCGTCTGCCTCTGGGACAAGGAGACGGACACGCCCGGCCGCGCCGAGGACGAGGATGCGCAGAGTCGCCAGCGCGGCTTTTCCCGCCGCCATGCGCGCCTCATCCGATCGATACGCGAAAGGCCCTTTGCGCGTCTCGCATCGCGCGCGATCGGGATATGATAGAGCGCTCTCCGCTCGAACGGCGTTCCAACGAAGGATTATGAAAATCCGCGCGGTTCGTCCCGGTCGGCGCTCCCGCCGGGACGAACGGCCCAATGCGCGGCCATCGTCATCAAAACTTCACGACGCTGAACTGTAAAGGCTGCGCTCGTACGTTTTTCCCTTTCGCGCGTGCGACATGAAACTCTGCCAATATGCGAATCGCATAGAAGATCGAACGACGAGCCGATGCATTTCCGACTTCTCGCCGCACTGGCGACGCTGACGTTCGCGCTCCAATGCGCGAGCCCATCGACGGCCGCCGACAAGCCGTCCGAGACGCCCGCATTCACATCCCCGCCCGCATTCACATGGGCGGGACTGCATATCGGAGTGAACGCCGGCGGCGGCCTGCCCATTGCGAGCGGCGGAACGCTGCAGGCCGGCAGCGGCTTCACGAGCGGCGCCTTCGACCTCGCGGCGCCGAACCGCGACCGCGCCGGAGCGAGCTTCGGCGCGCAGATCGGCTATGACTGGCAGCACGGCCCTTGGGTCTATGGGCTCGAGACCGATTTGAATTTTCTCGGCCTGCGGCGCGCCTCCACCGGAATTTTTCCAGCGCCGGCCGCCTATCGTCCGCTCGGAATCACGGCCTATGGGCTGACCTCGGACGAAAATGGCGATTACTTCGCCAGCATTCGCGGACGCCTCGGCTACGCCTTCGACCGCACGCTGCTCTACGCCACTGGCGGAATCGCCGCCGGCGGCTGGCGCGGCGCGTCCAATCTCGTCTTTTATGACGCGGGGGCGCTCGGCCTCTTCTTCGCGCCGCTCTCCAAATCCTCGCGCATGAAATATGCGATCGGCGGCGGGATCGAGCAGGCGCTCGACGACCATGTCTCGGCGCGGCTCGAATATCTCTATGTGAACCAGCAATTGCAGAACCGCGTCTACGACAATAATTTCTCCTTCCAATTCGCCGCGCGTCAACGCAGCGAGGCGCATGTGCTGCGTCTGGGCCTGAACTATCGCTTCGATCCGCAGGAGGAGGCGCGCGGAGACGCCAAGAGCGACGACGAGAAGACGTCCGACACGGCGAAGAGCGAGGACGCCGCGGGCGACGAAGAGAAAGCGAAAAAGGGCGGCAAGAAAGGCAAGCGCGCGGAAAAGGCGAAAGACAAGGAAAAGAAAGAAGAGAAGGACGACAAGAAGGACGAGGAAATCTACAGCTTCCACGGTCAGACGACCGCGGTCGTGCAGGGCTATCCCAAATATCCCGCGCTCTATTCGGGGACGCACAGCTTTCCGCCCAAGGGCCTCGCCGACGCCGGCTCGACCAGCAATCTGTTCGTCGGCATGCGCCTTTGGAAAGGCGCCGCCGTCTATCTCAATCCCGAGGTCGATCTCGGCTATGGCCTCGCCAATTCCGTCGGCGCCGCCTCTTATGTGAACGGCGCCGTAGCGAAAGTCGGACGCGCCGCGCCCTATATGCGTTTCCAGCGTTATTTCCTGCGCCAGATCATCGGGCTCGACGGCGGCGAGAAAGTCGAAGATCCCGAAACGGGCTCCTTCAACGAGGTGCTGGAATCGACGCAGAATCAGCTGTCGGGCAAGGTCGACAAGGATCGGCTGATCCTCACCATCGGCAAGTTCAGCGTGCCGGATATTTTCGACGACAACAAATACGCCCATGATCCGACGACGGGCTTCATGAATTTCGGCGTCAACACGCTCGGGGCCTTCGATTACGCCGCCGATTCATGGGGCTACACCTATGGCGCCGCGCTGGAGTGGAAGCAGGATTGGTGGAGCGCGCGCGGCGGCTTGTTCCAGCTCTCCGAGATTCCCAACGGTCCTTCCATCGAGCCGCAGATCGGCCGCCAATTCATGGGCGTCGCCGAATTCGAGGCGCGCTACGATCTCCTCGAGCAGCCGGGCGTGATCAAATTTCTGGCCTTCGCCGACAATGGCAATCTCGCCAAGGTGCAGGACGCCATCGACTTCGCATATCTCACCGGCAATTTTCCGCCGGATGTGAATAATCCATGGATTCGCAAGCGCCATGTGAAGGTCGGCGGCGGCGTCAATGTGCAGCAGCAGCTCTCCAAGGAGGTCGGCGTCTTCCTGCGCGCCAGCATGTCCGATGGGCGCTTCGAGACGGTGGACTACACCGACATAGACCGCTCGCTCTCGACCGGCTTCACCGCCGCCGGCGCGCTGTGGGGCCGCGACAAGGACGAGATCGGCGGCGCCATGGTGTTCTCCGGCCTCGCCGGCCCGCGCGTGAGCTATTTCGGCCTCGGCGGAACCAGCGTCTATATCGGCGACGGCGGCCTCTCCTACGCCGGCGAGAAAGTGTTCGAGACCTATTACAAATACAATGTTCGCGACGGAGTCGAGCTGACGCTCGACTATCAGCTCATCGGCAATCCCGCGCACAATAGCGCGCGGGGGCCGGTCAATGTCTTCGGCCTGCGGTTGCACGCGCAATTTTGAGCGCGACGCTCGACACGCATCGAGGAGGGCGGCGTCAGTCTTCGGCGTCCGGAAGCGTCTCGAATTCGTAGTCGGGGACGCCCCAGACGAATTGCCTTTCTCCGAAGCGCACGTCCAGGCGGTAGGCCCCAGCGTCGCCTTCCCATAGGATGCGATATCGACAGATCACGGAACCGATCATATCCGGCGATATGCCCATACGCCGTGCAACGACGGAGCCTGACCGGAAGCGAACTTTTTGCCCCGCACGCATGACTGATGAGAGGCAATTCTCGGGCCGCATCGATAGAGCGGATCGAAAAAGCCGACCCAACGCCCGACCAGCGCGATCGGTCCAGAGAGCAGGCAACAATTGCTTTCTGAGGTCTTGCGGCGAGCGCGACGTAGACATAAATTCGGTAGAATTATCCCTGCGGGCCAATCGCGGACGTCGCGGCTCTCCAAGAGCCTACCCTCGTCCTCGCGGGCTCGAATAATCGCAAGAGGGGGGCGGGAAATGCAGTCCGTCGAGGAATTTCTGGCCTATACGATCAAGCTCGAACAGGACGCCGCCAGCCGATTCGGGCAATTGGCGGATGCGATGGACGCATCGGGAAATCGAGAGGTCGGAAAGCTGTTTCACAGATTGTCGAACGCGTCTCGCGCGCATTTGAACGAAGCGCGGGCTCGTTCCGGCTTCCGCGAAATTCCCGTCATGGAGCCCCGCGACTTCATGTGGCCGGATGAGGAAAGCCCCGAGAGCGCGGCGATCTGGGCCGCCGACCCGCTCATCGGCCGCAGACAGGCGCTGGAGGTCGCGCTGGCAGCGGAAACGGCGGGGCTCGAATATTACAGGAATATCTTCGTCACGACGACCGACCCGGAAATCAAGATGCTGGCGAGGCAGTTCGTCGACGAAGAGAGCGGCCACGTCACGGCTCTGCAAAAGTCGCTCGCAATATAGGGGCCGGAGAACGCCGGCCCGGCCCCGCCACAGACTGGATCGGATCATAGTCGGGGAACCCCATTCACGCGGCGTCGCTGCATCCGCTGCCGAACAGGATGACGCCGTTCCGCGAAACGGCACCTTCACTCTGCTCTGGCTGCAGGCCGGCAGCTGCGGCGGCTGTACGATGGCGGCGCTGGAGCGCGGCGCTTCCGGCTGGTTCGAGGAGTTGCGCGGCTTCGGCATACGTCTGCTCTGGCATCCGAGCGTCAGCGAGGAGACCGGCGAGGAAGCCCGCGCCATTCTCGCCCGCGTCGAGAGCGGCGAGGAAAGGCTCGGCGCGCTCTGCATAGAAGGCTCGATCCTCCACGGCCCGGAGGGCACCGGCCTCTTCAACAAGCTCTCCGGCACCGGACGCAGCATGCTGGATTGGGCGCGCGCTCTGGCGCCGCGCGCCGATTATTGCGTGGCGGTGGGAAGCTGCGCCGCTTTCGGCGGCGTGCCGGCCGGCGCGCCCGACCCCACCGACGCCAGTGGGCTGCAATATTCCGGCGTCGATATGGGCGGGGCGCTCGGCCCCGATTATCGCTCGGTCAAAGGGCTGCCGGTCGTCAATGTCTCCGGCTGCGCGCCGCATCCGGGCTGGATCATGGAAACGCTGCTCGCGCTGTCGCTCGGCCGTTTCACGCAGGCCGATATGGATGATTACGGCCGGCCGCGCATTTTCGCCGACCATCTCGCCCATCACGGCTGCAGCCGCAATGAATTCTACGAGTTCAAGGCCAGCGCCGAGGATGTCTCCGAGCGCGGCTGCCTAATGGAGCATTTGGGCTGCAAGGCGACGCAGGCGGTGGGCGACTGCAATCAGCGCGCCTGGAACGGCGGCGGCTCCTGCACGCAGGCGGGCTCGACCTGCATCGCCTGCACCTCGCCGAGCTTCGAGGCGACGCGCGGCTTCCATCGCACGCCCAAGATCGGCGGCATTCCGGTCGGCCTGCCGCTGGATATGCCGAAAGCCTGGTTCGTCGCGCTCGCCGCCCTCTCCAAATCGGCGACGCCCAGACGCGTGCGCGAGAACGCCCGCAGCGACCACGTCGTCCGCGCGCCGACGCCAAGCGCCGAGAAGAAACTTGGCGTTGAAAAGAAGAAGCCATGAGCCGCATAATCGTCGGGCCGTTCAATCGCGTCGAGGGCGATCTCGAGGTGACGCTCGACGTCGAGAATGGCGTGGTGCGCGAGGCGCGCGTCTCCGCCTCGCTCTATCGCGGCTTCGAGCAATTGCTGCTCGGCCGCCCGGCCGCCGACGCTCTGGCGATCGCGCCGCGCATCTGCGGCATTTGCTCGGTCTCGCAATCTCTCGCCGCCGCCGCCGTGCTGCGCGCCGCCCAGCCGATCGCGCCCGCGCCCAATGGGCTTCTGGCCACCAATATCGCCCATGCGGCGGAGAATATCGCCGACCATCTGACGCATTTCTACGTCTTCTTCATGCCGGATTTCGCCCGCGCCGCCTATGCCGGGCGGCCCTGGCATGCCGCCGCCGAGGCGCGCTTCAAAGCCGTCTCCGGCGCGGCGCTGCGCGAGGCGCTGCCAGCGCGCGCGCGCCTACTGGAAACGATGGGGCTGATCGCCGGCAAATGGCCGCACAGCCTCGCCTTCCGAGCCGGCGGCGTGACGCGGGCGCTGGCGCTGGGCGATGAGATGCGGCTGCGCGCCCTGCTCGCGGATTTTCGCGCCTTTCTCGAGCGCACGCTGTTTTCCGCGCCGCTCGAGGCCGTGACCGCCCTGTCCACCATCGAAGAGCTCGATCGCTTCGCGGACAGCGCCGCCGGCGATTTTTCCGCCTTTCTCCGCATCGCCCGCGATCTTCGCCTCGAGGAGATGGGACGCGGCCCCGGCCTGCTGCTCTCCGCAGGAGCCTATCTCGGGCCGGAGGGCCATCGCTTCCCCGCCGGTCTCCTCGACACGAAGACGGGTGGCCTGCGCGAGCCGCCGCTCGATCATATCGAGGAGGATGTCTCGCACGCCTATATGCGCGACACCGTCGCCGATCCCGCCCTTTCCGACACGCTGCCGGATATTCACCGCGAGGGGGCGTATAGTTTCGCAAAGGCGCCGCGGCTCGAGGGCCGCGCGGTGGAGGTGGGCGCGCTGGCGCGTCAGGCCGTCGCCGGCCATCCGCTGATCCGCGACCTGCTCGCGGGCGGCGGCTCCACTGTCCTCGCCCGCATCGTCGCGCGCGTCCTGGAGATCGCGATGCTCACGCAGGCGATGGAAGATTGGACCCGCGCGCTGGCGCCGAGCGAGCCCTATTGCGCGCCCGACGCGCCGCTCGCCGACGGCGCCTTCGTCGGCTTCGTCGAGGCGGCGCGCGGGACGCTCGGCCATTGGGCGAGCTTCCGCGACGGGCAGATCGAGCGCTATCAGATCATCGCGCCGACGACCTGGAATTTCTCGCCGCGCGACGCCGCCGGCATTCCCGGCCCGCTGGAGCAGGCGCTGGCGGGGCTTTGCGTGGGCGAAGACGGCGCGACCAATGTCGCGGTGCAACATATCGTGCGCTCATTCGACCCCTGCATGGTCTGCACGGCGCATTGACTGTCTAGACTCTTTCCGCGACTGGAAAGCCGCTTCTCCTCACAGCGCCCTCCGCGAGCGAAGAGATTTTCGGCAATCGCCTGAGAGCCTGGAAAGATTCTCCTTATCCTCACGCTGGCCCACAACTTGCGGTCCTTTCGGCAAGCGGCGCCGTCGCGCGAATGCCGCATTGCACAAGGGTGGGGAAGGAAATGGCCGCCATCGAAACCTTCTACGACGTCATTCGCCGTCAGGGCGTCACGCGCCGCAGCTTCACCAAATTCTGCTCGCTCACCGCGGCGAGCCTCGGCCTCGGTCAGACCGCCGCCACGCAAATGGCGCATGCGCTGGAGACCAAGCCGCGCATTCCGGTGATCTGGATGCATGGGCTCGAATGCACCTGCTGCTCGGAGAGCTTCATCCGCTCGGCGCATCCGCTCGCCAAGGATGTCGTGCTGTCGATGATCTCGCTCGACTATGACGACACGATCATGGCGGCGGCCGGACATCAGGCCGAGGCGATACTGGAAGAGACCAAGGAAAAGTACAAGGGCAAATATATTCTGGCCGTCGAGGGCAATCCGCCGCTGAACGAAGGCGGCATGTTCTGCATCGACGGCGGCAAGCCCTTCGTCGAAAAGCTGAAATGGATGGCCGAGGACGCCATGGCGATCATCGCCTGGGGCGCCTGCGCCTCCTGGGGCTGCGTGCAGGCGGCCAAGCCCAATCCGACGCAGGCGACGCCGATCGACAAGGTCATCAAGGACAAGCCGATCATCAAGGTGCCGGGCTGCCCGCCCATCGCCGAGGTGATGACCGGCGTCGTCACTTACGTCACCACTTTCGGCCGGCTGCCGGAGCTCGACCGGCAGGGCCGGCCGAAGATGTTCTATTCGCAGCGCATCCACGACAAATGCTATCGCCGCCCGCATTTCGACGCCGGCCAATTCGTCGAGGAATGGGACGATGAGGCGGCGCGCAAGGGCCATTGCCTCTACAAAATGGGCTGCAAGGGTCCGACCACCTATAACGCCTGCTCCACCGTGCGCTGGAACGGCGGCGTCTCCTTCCCCATCCAGTCCGGCCATGGCTGCATCGGCTGCTCGGAAGAGGATTTCTGGGACAAGGGCTCCTTCTACGACCGGCTGACCAAGATCAACCAGTTCGGCATAGAGCATAACGCCGATGAGGTGGGCCTCGCGGCCGCGGCCGTCGTCGGCGGCGCCGTCGCCGTCCATGCGGGCGTCACCGCGGTGAAGCGCATCACGACCAAGCACGAAGGGTAGGAGCAAAAGCGCGCGCCCCCTCGCCCTCATGCTGAGGAGGCTCCCCGCAGGAGCCGTCTTAAAAGCACGAAGGCGAGCTACAGAGGGCGCGCGTGACGGCTCCCTCGTCCTTCGAGACGCGGCCTGCGGCCGCTCCTCAGGATGAAGGAGCGTTCGTCCTATCCCCCGGAACACAAGAAGCAAACGCCGCCGAGGAAACGCGATCATGGGCATTCAGACGCCGAACGGCTTCAATCTCGACAATTCCGGCAAGCGCATCGTCGTCGATCCGGTCACGCGCATCGAGGGTCATCTGCGCGTCGAGGTCAATGTCGACAAGAATAATGTGATCCGCAACGCCGTCTCGACCGGCACCATGTGGCGCGGCATCGAGGTGATCTTGAAGGGCCGCGATCCGCGCGACGCCTGGGCCTTCACGCAGCGCATCTGCGGCGTCTGCACCGGCACACATGCGCTCACCTCGGTGCGCGCGGTGGAGAACGCCCTCGGCATCACCATCCCCGAGAACGCCAACTCCATCCGCAATATGATGCAGCTGGCGCTGCAGGTGCACGATCATCTCGTGCATTTCTATCATCTGCATGCGCTCGACTGGGTCGATGTGGTCTCGGCGCTCTCCGCCGATCCCAAGGCGACCTCGGCGCTGGCGCAGTCGATCTCCGATTGGCCGCTGTCCTCGCCCGGCTATTTCAAGGATCTGCAGATCCGCCTGCGGAAATTCGTCGAATCGGGACAGCTCGGCCCGTTCAAGAACGGCTATTGGGGCCATGCGGCCTATAAGCTTCCGCCGGAAGCGAACCTCATGGCCGTCGCGCATTATCTCGAGGCGCTCGATTTCCAAAAGGAGATCGTGAAGGTCCAGACGATCTTCGGCGGCAAGAATCCGCATCCGAACTGGCTCGTCGGCGGCGTGCCCTGCGCCATCAATGTCGATGGCAATGGCGCGGTCGGCGCGATCAATATGGAGCGCCTCAATCTGGTGACCTCCATCATCGATCAATCGATTGAATTCGTCGAGAAGGTCTATCTGCCGGATGTGCTCGCCATCGGCTCCTTCTACAAGGACTGGCTCTATGGCGGCGGCCTCTCCGGCAAGAATGTCATGGCCTATGGCGATATTCCCGAGCACGCCAATGACTTTTCCCCCGGCAATCTCGGCCTGCCGCGCGGCGTGATCCTCAATGGCAATCTGAAAGAGATTTTCCCGGTCGATCACACCGATCCGGAGCAGATCCAGGAGTTCGTCACCCATTCCTGGTACAAATATCCGGACGAAACCAAGGGGCTGCATCCCTGGGACGGCGTCACCGAACCCAATTACAAGCTCGGCCCCAACGCCAAGGGCACGCCGACCAATATTCAGGAGCTGGACGAAGCCGGCAAATATTCCTGGATCAAGGCGCCGCGCTGGCGCGGCAACGCCGTCGAGGTGGGGCCGCTGGCGCGCTACATCGTCGGCTATGCGCAGGGCAAGCCGGAGTTCAAGGAGCCGACCGACGAGTTTTTAAAGAAGCTCGGCGTGCCGGTCACGGCGCTGTTCTCGACGCTCGGCCGCACGGCGGCGCGCGCGCTGGAGGCGCAATGGGCGGTGCGCAAGATGGAGCACTTCCAGAACAAGCTGATCGCCAACATCAAGGCCGGCGATTCCTCCACCGCCAATATCGACAAATGGAATCCGCAGGCCTGGCCGAAGGAGGCCAAGGGCTTCGGCTTCACCGAGGCGCCGCGCGGCGCGCTCGCCCATTGGATCAAGGTGAAGGACGGCAAGATCGAGAATTACCAGTGCGTCGTGCCGACGACCTGGAACGGCAGCCCGCGCGATCCCAAGGGCAATATCGGCGCCTTCGAGGCCTCGCTGATGGACACGCCGCTGGCCGATCCGCAGAAGCCGCTGGAGATTCTGCGCACCATCCACTCCTTCGACCCCTGCCTCGCCTGCTCCACGCATGTGATGAGCGAGGACGGTCAGGAGATGACGCAAGTCAAGGTTCGCTGAGGAGGCGAGGTCATGACCGAGGCGACGCAAATCCATGGCGTGCTCGACGCTCACGGCGAAAAAGCCGCCGAGCTGCAGAGCGTCTATGTCTATGAGGCGCCGGTGCGACTCTGGCACTGGATCAATGCGGCGGCGATCGTCGTGCTGGCGACGACGGGCTATTTCATCGCCTCGCCGCTGCCTTCGACTCCGGGCGAAGCGAGCTCGCAATTTCTGATGGGCTATATTCGCTTCGCCCATTTCTCGGCGGGCTATGTGCTCGCCGTGGCGCTGCTCCTGCGCATCTATTGGGCTTTCGTCGGCAATGAGCACGCCAAGCAGATTTTCTATCTGCCGGTGTGGGACCGCCAATGGCTCTCGGGCGTTCTCTATGAGGCGGGCTGGTACGCCTTTTTGGTGAAGCGGCCGAAGAAATACATCGGCCATAATCCGCTCGGCCATCTGGTGATGCATCTCTTCATGCTCAACCTGGCCTTTCTGGTGGTGACGGGCTTCGCGCTCTACTCCGAGGGCGCCGGCCGGGACAGCTGGCAGTACAAGCTGTTCGGCTGGGTGTTCGCGATCTGGCCGAACAGCCAGGACGTCCATACTTGGCATCATCTCGCAATGTGGGGCGTCGTGCTCTTCGTGATCATCCACATCTACACCGCCGTGCGCGAGGACATCGTCTCCCGCCAGAGCCTCATCTCCTCGATGATCTCCGGCGAGCGCGTGTTCCGCGACGAAGCCGACAAGTGACGCCATTGCGTGGCGGCGACGCGGCTCGACGGCGCCTCGCCGCCATGGCTTGTGAGAAGTGACTGAGGAGACGCGATGCGCACTCTCATTCTCGGCATAGGCAATATTCTCTGGGCCGATGAAGGCTTCGGCGTGCGCGCGGTGGAAGAGTTCCATGCGCGCTATGAGACGAGCGGCGACGTCACCATTCTCGACGGCGGCACGCAGGGCCTCTATCTGGTGCAATTCGTCGAGGCCTGCGATCAGCTCCTCGTCTTCGACGCCATAGACTATGGGCTCGAGCCCGGAACCTTGCGCATCGTGCGCGACGGCGAGGTTCCGCGCTTCATGGGCGCGAAGAAGATGAGCCTGCATCAGACCGGCTTTCAGGAGGTGCTCTCCGCGGCCGATCTGCTCGGCCGCTATCCGTCGCGCCTCGCGCTGATCGGCTGCCAGCCGCAGGACCTCGAGGATTGGGGCGGCCCGCTGACGCCGCCGGTCGTCGCCGCGATCGAGCCCGCGCTCGCCGCAGCGGTCGCGACGCTGACCGAATGGGGCGTCGAGTTCAGCCCGCGCGCGGAGAGCGCGCAGAGCTTCCAGCGCCTGCTGGGGCATGACCTCGACCACAATGCCTATGAGAGGCGCCTCGGCGCCGCCGATGAGGAGACGAGACCATGAAGGCGATCCGTTTCGCGGCTGCGGCCGCCGCTTTTCTGCTTCCGGCGACGGCCATGGCGCATCCGGGCGCGCATCCGAATGATCTCGCCTATGACATCATCCATATTTTCACCGAGCCGGATCATCTGCTCGCCATGGCGATGGCGCTCGGCTGGGGCGCGATGGTCGTCGCCGTGGGCCTCTGGTTCAAGCCCTGGCGCGCCTCGTCCTGGCGCTGAGGGAATCGCGAGCATGTGCGTCGGCTTTCCCATGACCGTCGTCGAAGGCGACGCTTTCGAAGCGCAGTGCGAGCGGCGTGGCGAACGTCACGCCGTCTCCATGGCGCTGGTCGGCGCGCAGCCCGCCGGGACGCAGGTGCTGGTCCATGTTGGCACTGCCGTCCGCGTATTGGACCCGCTCGAGGCCGCGCAGATCGACGACGCTCTGGATGCGGTGGAAAAAGCCCTCGCCGGCGAGAATGTCGATCACCTTTTCGCCGACCTGGTCGATCGCGAGCCGCAGCTGCCGGAATTCCTGCGGAAGTAACGACCCTGGAAAGCTGCCGCACAAAGCGGTAAGCTGCTTTCCAGGCACAGCCTGTCAAGTCTTCGGCTCCGACTGGAAAGCTTCTTTCGACTCAGTCGCCTAGCTCGTCGCCGTCGCGAGCCGCCCATGGCATGACGATTGCGGCCTCCTCGGCAAAAATAAAATGGGAGGACCGCATGTCCGGGTCGTTGCAGCTCGCGCTGAGCGAAAAAACCGGCGTCGCTCTGCTGGACGAGACCAATATCGACGCTTTTCTGGCCCCGCCGCCCGGCGCGAGCGCGCATACGCTGCTCTTCTTCGGCGGCGATCCGGACCAGCGCAGCGAGACCCATGATGTGGCGATCATCTTTCCACAGCTGGTCAAAGCCTTCGCCGGAAGGCTGCGCGCCGCCATCATCGCGCCCGCCGCGGAAAAGGCGCTGGAAGGACGCTTCAGCGTCTGCGTCTATCCGAGCCTCGTCGTGACCTTTGGCCGCGAGAATCTCGGCGTGCTGCCGAAAGTCTATGACTGGTCCGAATATCTCTCGCGGATCGAGGCGCTGCTGCAATTGCAGGCCGCGCCGGCGAAAGAGCCGCGCGTGCGCATCACCTTCACGGAAGGGGAGACGAGCTCATGAAAGCCGGATTCTGGGTTTCGCCGGACGGCGCCGACGAAGCGATGACGGTCATGCCGATCGGCTATGACGCCGAGGCGGAGACCAAGCGCAGCGTCATCGCTTTTCTCGCGACCGCGACCGGCGAGCAGGCGGTGGCGGAATGTCCGCGCGCGGCGGCTCTGCTGCCGCAGCTCGCCGATGCGCTCGCCGCGCAACGCGCCGATGCGCCGAGCAAGCTCTTCGACATTACCGATTATGAGGCGAAAGAGCGCGAGCTGATCGGCCAGGTGCTCGGCGAGGGCGAGGTGAGCGGCGTCGCCGCCCTCCCCGACGGCGTCACTGCGCAAATCCTCGAGGCCTCCATGGCGGGCCTGTGGCGCGTACGCTTCACCGACGCACAAGGACGGCTCACCGCCGATTATCTCGAGATCGCCGCCATTCCCCATGTCGTCGAGCGCGCAGCGGAAATCACCGCCGAGCGCATCGCCATCGGCGCGGAGCCGGAGGGCGCGATGAATGTGATGCCCATGCTGGCCGAGATCGACGCGCGCATGCGCGCGCACAAGCCCGGCGATCCGTCGCATGTCATCAATTTCTCGCTGCTGCCCGTGTCGGAGATCGACATGGAGCATTTGCAGCAAACGCTCGGCAACGGCCCCGTGCAGCTGATCTCGCGCGGCTATGGCTCGGCCAAGATCACCGCGACCGGCGCCCGCAATGTGTGGTCGGTGCAATTCTTCAACGCCATGGGCACGATCATCCTCGACACGTTGGAGATCGGCGACACGCCCGCCGCGGCTTGCGCCGCCGATGAGGATTTCCACGATTCGGCGGAACGTCTGCGCGAGATTCACGAGGCCTATTTCACATGAGCGATGAAACGCTTCGCGATATCGCCCCGGACGCGCGCATGGAATGCGGCGTGTGCTGGCATGTCTATGATCCGGCCGAGGGCGATCCCGTCTGGCAGATTCCGCCGGGCGTCGCCTTCGCCGATCTTCCCGCCGATTGGCGCTGCCCCGAATGCGACGCGCCGCAAGAGAAATTCTTGAGGTGCGAGAATTGAGCGACGCCGCGGCGAGAGGCGAGAAGCTCGCGGATTTCTACCGCCGCGTCCATGAGACGTCGATGCGGGACTCCGGCCTCTGCAACGAGGCGCTCGCCGTCGAGCCGGTGGGCTTTCGCGACTTCGGCCCTTATGCGCTGGGCGTGATCGTCACGCCCTGGTTCGCCAATCTCGTCGTCACCGCGCCGTGCGAGGGCGCCGATGCGCCCTTCCCCGATCCGGCGCGGCTGCAATTGCGCTTTCCGGCCGGCGACGTCGATTTCAATGTCAGCGAGATCAACGGCTTCGGCCGCATCGCCGCCTGCTCGCTGTTCTCGCCCATGGATGATTTCGCCGATCACGACGCCGCACGGACCGCTGCGCGCGCGGCGCTGGACGCACTGCTCGATCCGGCGATGAGCGAAGCGCCGAAGCGCGAGCCGGAGCCTGCCAGCGCGCTCGATCGGCGCGCATTGTTCGGCGGCCGTCGACGCGGCGACGAAGAGGCCTCGCCATGAGCGTAGGCGCCGATCTCGGAGGGCTCGGCCCCGGCGCGATCTCCATCGTCGCCGAGATCGCCGATGATCGCATCTGCTCGGTGCGCGTGCGCTCGAGCCGGCCCGCGCATCTCACGCGTCTGTTTCACGGCCGCCCCGCCGCGGAAGTGGCGCCGCTCGCCGGACGGCTGTTCTCGCTCTGCGGCCTCTCCCACGCCTTCGCCGCCTCGCGCGCCATCGCCGCGGCGCGCGGAGAAATTCGCAAGCCCACGCCGCAAAATCTCGTCGCGCTCGATTGCGAGCGCCTCTCCGAGACATTGCGCGCGCTGACGACACTGGCGGAGGACGCGGTTCCGCCGACCGCCCTGCGCGCCGTGCTGACGCTGACGCGCGAGCTCGCGACAGGCGACGCGCGCGACCGCGGCGCGACGGCCGCAAAGCTACGCGCCGAGACGGCGAAGCTCGGCCTGCCGGACGACGTGAGCGGCGATACGCCTTTCGGCAAATTAGCGCGCGAGCTGGCGCGCAGCCCCGCCATAGCCGCGAGCGCGCCCGATACGCTGCGCGCGGAGGACGACGACGCCGTGCTGGAAGGAATAAGGGCGCAGGGCGAAAGCTTCAGCGCTACGCCCAGCATCGCCGGCCGCGCACCGGAGACCGGCGCCTTCGCGCGTCATTGGCGCGAGACCGATCTGTCGCGCGGCGCAATCTGCGCGCGCCTTTCCGCGCGCATGATCGATCTCGATCGGCTCGTGACGCGCCTCTCCAACGGCGCGGAAGACGCCTTCCGCAGCGAGGCTCCCGCTGCGCGCGAAGCCTATTGCGCGGTCGAAACTTCGCGCGGAGAGCTGTATCATTGGGTTCGGCTCACACCGGACGATAGGATCGAGAATTATGCGATCGTCGCGCCGACAGAATGGAATTTCCATCCCGCCGGACCCTTCGTCGCCGCCCTGCTCGGCGCGCGAATTCCGCGCGCCGCGGCGGCGCAGACGATCGCGCGCCTCGCGGGCCTCTTCGATCCCTGCGTCGCCTTTCGCGTCGAGCTGCGCGAGGCCGCCTATGCATGAGATGGCGCTGACCGAGAGCATTGTCGAGCTGATCGAGGAGGAGAGCCGCAAGCAGGGCTTTTCCCGCGTGCGCGTGGTGCGGCTCGAGATCGGCGCGCTCAGCCATGTGGAGCCGGAGGCGATCCGCTTCTGCTTCGAGGCGGTGGCGCATGGCGGAATCGTCCAAGGCGCGCGGCTCGACATCGTGCGCATTCCCGGCGAAGGCTGGTGCCTCGATTGCGCCAAGACCGTCGCCGTCGAAGAAAGATTTGGTCCTTGCCCGGACTGCGGCGGATATCATGTCCAAGTCACCGGCGGCGAGGATATGCGGGTGCAGGAACTGGAGGTCGACTAATGTGCACGGTCTGCGGATGCGGAACGTCCAGCATCGAAGGAAAGCCAGAACATAGCCACGACCATCCGCATGATCATGCGCATGGCCCCGCTCACGATCATCATCATGGTCATGACCATGATCACGATCATCATCATGATCACGATCACGGCCATCATCATGATCACCAGCATCCGCACGATCATGACCATCCTCACGCGCATGATCACGATCACGCGCATGATGATCACGGCCATCGCCACGATTACGGCTCCGGCCCCGCGGGCGTTCATGTTCCCGGCCTCAGCCAGGAGCGCATCGTTCGCATAGAGCGCGACATTCTCTCCAAGAACAATGACCACGCCCGCGAGAACCGGGTGCGCTTCGAGCAGTCGGGCGTCTTCGCGCTCAATTTCGTGTCCAGCCCCGGCTCCGGCAAGACGCAGCTTCTCGTGCGCACGATCAGCGATCTGAAAGATCGCTTCCCCATTTCCGTCATCGAAGGCGATCAGCAGACTTCCAATGACGCGGAGCGCATCCGCGCGACCGGCGTTTCGGCCTTGCAGATCAACACCGGCAAGGGCTGCCATCTCGATGCGCATATGGTCTCGCGCGCGCTGGCCGAGCTCACTGTCGCGCCCTCCTCGCTGCTCTTCATCGAGAATGTCGGCAATCTCGTCTGCCCCGCAGCCTTCGATCTCGGCGAGGCCCATAAGGTCGTCGTGCTCTCGGTGACGGAGGGCGAGGACAAGCCGCTCAAATATCCCGAAATGTTCGCGGCCTCCGATCTGATGCTGCTGAACAAATCCGATCTTCTGCCGCATGTGGAGTTCGATGTCGGGCGTTGCCTCGCCAATGCGCTGAAGGTCAATCCAGACCTGCAGACATTGGTCGTCTCCGCGCGCACCGGCGAGGGCATGGCGGCTTTCTACGCCTGGATCGAGGCGCGCGCCGCGCGAGCAGCCGCGAGAAGCGCACGCGCCGCCGCCGCGGCGAAGTGAGGAGAAAAGGCTTATGCCGTCGAGCGAGGCGACGAGGCTGAGGCTGCGCGTGACCGGCGCCGTGCAGGGCGTCGGCTTTCGGCCCTTCGTGCATTCGCTCGCCGATCGCTATGCGCTCGCCGGCTTCGTGCGCAATGATTCGCAAGGCGTGCTGATGGAGGTGGAAGGCGCGCGCGTCGATGATTTCGTCGCGGCGCTGAAACGCGAGCCGCCGCCGCTCGCGCGCATCGACACGTTGGAATGCGAGACGATCACGCCACTGCGCGACGCCAAATTCTCGATCGAGCCGAGCCACGACGGCAAGACACGGACGCGCATCACGCCCGACGCCGCCGTCTGCGACGACTGCCTGAATGATCTCTTCGATCCGAAGAGCCGTTTCTATCTCTACCCTTTCGTCAATTGCACCCATTGCGGCCCGCGCTACACGCTGACGCGGCGCCTGCCCTATGATCGCGCGCAAACCTCTATGGCGCCTTTCGCAATGTGCGACGATTGCGCGCGCGATTACGCCGATCCGACCAACAGGCGCTTTCACGCGCAGCCGATCGCCTGCCCGAAATGCGGTCCGCAACTCGCGTATCTGGGGCCGCATGATGCGAGCCTGAAGGCTCGCGGTCTAGGCGCCGCTATGGACCGCGAGCCTTCAGGCTCGCATCACGCCGCGCTCATCCAGCAAATCGTCGTAACTCTTCAGAGCGGCGGCATTGTCGCGCTGAAAGGGATCGGCGGCTTTCACCTCCTCTGCGACGCGCGCGATGAAACAGCCGTCGCCGAGCTGCGCCGCCGCAAGGGCCGCGACGCCAAGCCCTTCGCCATTATGGTCGCCGACACGGCTTCGGCGACTCGCGCCGGCCTGTTCAGCGAAGAAGAACTGCGCCTGCTGCAATCGCGCGCGCGGCCCATCGTCATCGTCGAGAAGCGCGAAGACTTCGCGCCTTCCGTCGTCCCCGGACTCTCACGCATCGGCGTCATTCTGCCCTATGCGCCGCTGCATCATCTGCTGTTTCACGCCGCCGCGGATCTGGCGCTCGTCGCCACCAGCGCCAATCCGAGCGGCGAGCCGCTGATCGTCGATGACGAAGAGGCGCGCGAGAAGCTCGCCTCCATCGCCAATCTGATCGTCGGCCATGATCGCGCCATCGTCGCGCGCGCCGACGACAGCGTCGCCGCCATCATCGCCGGCGCGCCCGCGCTTCTGCGCCGCGCGCGCGGCTTTGTTCCCGAGCCCATCGCTCTCGCGAATGACGGCCCCGACATTCTGGCGCTCGGCGCGCATCTCAAATCCACCATCACCGTCACGCGCGGACGCGAGGCTTTCGTCTCGACGCATATCGGCTCGCTCGACGATCGCGCGACGATCGATTTCTATCGCGAGACCATCGCGCGCATGCTCGATATTCTCGATGTGAAGCCCGAGCGCGTCGCCTGCGATCTCCACCCCGATCTCGCCTCGACGCGCTACGCCGAAGAGACGGGGCTGCCCGTCATTCGCGTGCAGCATCACGCCGCACATATCGCCGCCATCGCCGCCGAGCATAAAATCGAAGGCCCGATCCTCGGCGCTGCGCTCGACGGCTATGGCTATGGCGCCGACGGCGGCGCCTGGGGCGGCGAGCTTATGCTGGTCGATGAAGGCCATTGGCGCCGGCTCGGCCATATCGCGCCTCTGCCGCTGCCCGGCGGCGACCGCGCCGCGCGCGAGCCCTGGCGCATGGGCGTCGCCGCGCTCGCCGCGCAGGACCGCTGCGGCGATGTGTTCGATCGCTTTCCCGGCATGGAGCTCGCCGGCAAGGTGGCGATGCTGGCGAGCGCGCCGAATGTCGCTCGAACGACGAGCCTCGGCCGCATGTTCGACGCCGCCGCGGCGCTGCTCGGCGTGCGGCTCGTGCAGCAATATGAGGGACAGGCGGCGATGGAGCTGGAGGCGCTGTGCCAAAGCCCGCGCGCGCTGGCCAATGGCTACAGCATCGAGAATGACATTCTCGATCTGACCAAGCTCTTCGCCGCGCTGCTGAAGCCGGGCCTCTCCGCCTCGCAAGGCGCCGAGCTGTTTCATGGAACGCTGATCGAAGCGCTCGCGCAATGGCTTCGCGCGGCGGCGCAGGCGCGCGGCCAAACGCGCGTCGCTCTCGGCGGCGGCTGCATGATGAACAAAATTCTCGCGGAGGGCCTCGTCTCGCGCCTTCGCGATTTTGGAATAGAAGCGCTGCTCGCGCGCGCGGCGCCGACGAATGACGGCGGACTCTCGCTCGGCCAAGCCCATATTGCGCGAATGAGAAAGGTCTAACGAGATGTGCCTCGCCATTCCCGCTCGCGTTGAGGAGCTGCTGCCCGATGATATGGCGCGCGTCAGCGTCGATGGCGTCGGCAAGCTGGTGTCCGTCGCGCTCGTCGATGGCCTCGCGATCGGCGATTATGTCGTGCTGCATGTCGGTTATGCGCTCGCCAAGATCGATGAGGAAGAGGCGATGGCGACGCTCGCTCTGCTGCGCGAGGCCGCGGCGCTGGGAGACGCACAATGAAGCATGTCGACGAATATCGCGACGGCGATCTCGCCCGCGCCATAGCGCAGCGCATCGCTGCAGAAGCGCAGAGCGATCGGCAATATCGCTTCATGGAGTTTTGCGGCGGCCATACGCATGCGATCTCGCGCTATGGCATTGAGGATCTGCTGCCCGAGAATATTCGCCTCATTCACGGCCCCGGCTGCCCCGTCTGCGTGCTGCCGATGGGCCGCATAGACGACGCCATTCGCCTCGCCGCACGCGAGGAGGTCACGCTCTGCACCTATGCCGATCTGATGCGCGTGCCCGCCTCCGGCGGCTCCAGCCTGATGAAGGCCAAGGCCGACGGCGCCGATATTCGCATGGTCTATTCGACGCTCGACGCCATCGCCATCGCCGAGAAGGAGCCGCAGCGCCAGGTCGTGTTCTTCGCCATAGGCTTCGAGACGACCACGCCGCCGACCGCGCTCGCCATTCGCCTCGCGCAGAAGAAGGGCCTGACGAATTTCTCGATCTTCTGCAATCATGTGCTGACGCCGGCGGCGATGCAGGCCATTCTCGACACCGATGATGGCGTCGAGATCGAAGGCTTCGTCGGCCCCGCGCATGTCTCCACCGTCATCGGCTCCGCGCCCTATCGGCGTTTCGCGAGCGATTATCGCAAGCCCGTCGTCATCGCCGGCTTCGAGCCGCTGGATGTGCTGCAGGCCATTTTGATGCTGCTGCGGCAGATCAACGAGGGCCGTTACGAGATCGAGAATCAATATCGCCGCGCCGTCACCGAGAGCGGCAACGCCAAAGCCATCGATGAAGTCGCGGAGATATTCGAGCTGCGCGACACCTTCGAATGGCGGGGGCTCGGCGAGATTCCGCGCAGCGCGCTGAAGCTGCGCGAAGCCTACGCCGACTATGACGCGGAGCGCCGCTTCGCAATGGAAACCAAGCCGGCGCGCGACAATCCGGCCTGCGAATGCGGCGCGATTTTGCGCGGACAAAAGCGCCCGCAGGACTGCAAGCTGTTCGGCGTGGCCTGCACGCCAGAGACGCCCATGGGCTCCTGCATGGTCTCCTCGGAAGGCTCTTGCGCGGCCTATTGGGCTTATGGAAGATTCCGGCAATATCAAAACGAAACGCGGAAAGCGTCATGAACAAGCATGAGCCGGCAGGCCGCAAGCTCGATCTCCGCAATGGCCGCGTGGAGCTTTCGCATGGCTCCGGCGGACGCGCCATGGCGCGGCTGATCGGCGAGATTTTTCACGCCGCCTTCGACAATGAATGGCTCGCCGCCGGGAATGACCAGGCGGCCTTCGACATTCCCGCCGGACGCATGGCGATGACGACGGACGGATATGTCGTCTCGCCCTTGTTCTTCCCCGGCGGCGATATCGGCAAGCTCGCCGTGCATGGCACGATCAACGACATCGCCATGGCCGGCGCGCGGCCGCTGCATATGTCGGCGAGCTTCATCATAGAGGAAGGCTTTCCGCTCGCCGAGCTGAAGCTGATCGCGCAGAGCATGGGCGAAGCCTCGCGCGCGGCCGGCGTCGCCATCGTCACCGGCGACACCAAAGTGGTGGAGCGCGGCAAGGCGGACGGCGTCTTCATCTCGACGAGCTGCGTCGGGATCATTCCGGCCGGGCTCGCGCTGTCCGGCGACAAGGCGCGGCCGGGCGATGTCGTGCTGCTCTCCGGCTCCATCGGCGATCATGGCGTCGCAGTCATGTCGAAGCGCGAGAATCTCTCCTTCGATACAGAGGTGCTGTCCGACACGGCGGCGCTGCACGAGCTCGTCGCCGCTATGGTTGAGACGGCGGGCGGCGCCATTCGCCTGATGCGCGATCCGACGCGCGGCGGTGTGGCGGCGACGCTCAACGAGATCGCGCATCAATCGCGCGTCGGTGTGCGCATCGACGAGAAAGCCATTCCCATCGCGCCGCAAGTGGCCGCCGCCTGTGAGCTGCTGGGGCTCGATCCTCTGCATGTCGCCAATGAGGGCAAGCTCCTCGCAGTGGTTGCGCGCGAGGCCGCCGATGCGCTGCTCGCCACGATGCGCGCGCATCCGCTCGGCGTGCAGGCGGCGCACATCGGCGAGATCGTCGCCGATGTGCATTGCTTCGTGCAGATGACGACCGCCTTCGGCGGCGGCCGTATCATCGACTGGCTCTCCGGCGAGCAATTGCCGCGCATCTGCTAGAGTCCTTTTGTTTTGAGGCGAGGCGTCGAGATGAACAAGCGCGAGGACAGCCGCGAGATGGAGAGCGAGGCGACGCCGATCTCCCGCGGCGCCACTGTGCTCATCGTCGATGATGAGAAGCGTTCGCTCGAATCGCTGCGCCGCGTGCTCGGCGGCGCGTTTCAGATCGTCTGCGCCAGCAGCGCCGCCGAGGCGGAGGCCGTGCTCGCCGGCGATCTGGTGCAGGTGATCCTCTGCGACCAGCGCATGCCGGGCGAGAGCGGCGTCGAATTTTTGACGCGCGTGCGCGAGCATTGGCCGGAGCCGGTGCGCATGATCATCTCCGGCTATACGGATGCGGAAGACATTATCGCCGGCGTGAATGAGGCCGGCATTTTTCAATATGTCACCAAGCCCTGGGATCCCGACAAGCTCATCCAATCGGTGCGTGAGGCCGCGCAGCTCTATGCGGCGCAGAAGGATGGCGGCGCCGCGCCGCCGCTCGAGGCCAAGCCCTCGCATGAGCGATTGCAGCGGCTCGCCAGCGACAGGCGCCGCGCGGAACGGCGCATGTTCGAGTTCGGCCGCATCGTCCATGCACCGGAAAGCCCGATGCGCCAGACGCTCGCGCTAGCGCGGCGCGCGGCGGAATACGATATTTCCGTGCTCATCACTGGCGCCTCGGGCACGGGCAAGGAGCTGCTGGCGCGCGCCATTCATCACGGCTCGGCGCGCGGCGAGAAGAGTTTCGTCGTCGAGAATTGCGGCGCGCTGCCGGATGAACTGCTCG
Source organism: Methylosinus sp. R-45379 (assembly GCF_001644125.1). Classification (NCBI taxonomy): domain Bacteria; kingdom Pseudomonadati; phylum Pseudomonadota; class Alphaproteobacteria; order Hyphomicrobiales; family Methylocystaceae; genus Methylosinus; species Methylosinus sp. R-45379. The sequence goes on along the minus strand of NZ_LUUM01000024.1, from coordinate 8,170 downwards.
AGAGCGAATTGTTCGGCTGCAAGAAGGGCGCATTCACCGGCGCCTATCAGGATCGCGTCGGCCTGTTCGAGGTCGCCGATGGCGGCTCGATTTTTCTCGACGAGATCGGCGACACATCGCCTTCCTTTCAGGTGAAGCTGCTGCGCGTGCTGCAGGAGGGCGAGATTCGGCCGCTCGGGGCACAGCGCCCGCGCCGCGTCGATGTGCGCGTCATCGCCGCCACCAATCGCAATATCGTCGCCGATGTGGAGGCTGGACGCTTTCGCCGCGACCTCTATTATCGTCTCGCCGCTTTTCCCATCCATCTGCCGCCGCTCGTCGAGCGACGCTGCGACATCGCCATCATCGCCGCGCGCATACTCGTCGCCGTGAACCAGACCTTCAATCGTCGCGTGCCGGGCTTCGAGCCGGAGACGCTACGGCTGTTGGAGCGCTATGGCTGGCCCGGCAATGTGCGCGAGCTGCACAATGAGATTCAGCGCATGGTGGCGCTGAGCGACGGCGACGCCAATCTGCCGCCGGGCCTGCTGTCGCCTTGCATCGCCGATCATCGCGCGACGACCACATGCGACGACCAGCAGCGATTCACGCTGAAGGAGCGCGTCGAGATGCTGGAATGCGCGCTGATCAAGGAATCGCTGGAGCGCAACGGACGCAACATCAGCCATGTGGCCGACGAGCTCGGACTGTCGCGCGTCGGCCTGCGCAGCAAGATCGCGCGCTATGACATCTCCCGCGTCGTCGATGACGAAAGCTGACGTCAAATCCTACGCCAAGCATGGCGATCTCATCGCGCTCGTCGCGGGCAAGGAGGAGATTGCGCTGTCGGAAGGCGGCGAGTCCGTCTGGCTCGAGGTCATCAAGAAGATGGACGAGGTCTATGCGGACCTCATCGGCTATGAGGCCGATCTCGAGCGCAAGAATGGCGAGCTGGAAGCGGCGCGCAATTTCATTCAGAGCGTCATCGCCTCCGTCTCCGACGTGCTGATCGTCTGCGACGAGCGCGGCGCGATTCTGCAGGTCAATCCCGCTTTCGAGGCGCTCTCCGGACACGGCGAGGCGGAGCTGAAAGGCGCCTCGGTCGCGGCGCTGTTCGTCGCGGAGGACGAGGCGCGCGCCGCCGCCATCGTCGCCGGCCAGGCGCGCGATCCGACCAGCGTCGAATTGCGCTTTCGCACGAGCAACGGCCCTTCCGATCTCATGGCGATCAATTGCTCGCCGCTGTTCGACTCGGATGGGCGCAGAGCCGGCGCGGTCTTCACTGGCCGGCCGATCGGCGAATTGCGCCGCGCCTATGAGGCGCTGCATCGCGCCCATGTCGATCTGCAGCAGGCGCAATCGCGCCTCGTCGAGCAGGAGAAGATGGCGAGCCTCGGCCGGCTCGTCGCCGGCGTCGCGCATGAGCTCAATAATCCGATCAGCTTCGTCTATGGCAATATTCATACGCTCGACCGCTATCGCAAGGGGATCGCCGCCTATCTCGAGGCGATCCATGCGGGCGCGAGCGCCAAGGAGCGCGAGAAGCTGCGACGCGCGAGCGGCATAGACGCCATTCTCGCCGATCTCGAGCCGCTGATCGACGGCACGCTGGAGGGCGCTGTGCGCATCAGCGAGATCGTCAAGAATTTGCGCCGCCTCTCCTTCAGCACCAAGGCGCCGCGCGAGGCGGTGTCATTGTCGAAAGTGGTGGAGACCGCCGCGCAATGGGCCTCGCGCAGCAAGAAGGCGAAAGCGCGCATCGTCGCCGATCTAGAGCCGGAGCTCTACGCCTCGGGACAGAGCGGACAGATTCATTCCGTGCTGGTCAATCTCATCGACAATGCGCTCGACGCGGTGCGCGAGGCGGAGCGGCCGATCGTCTCCATCACCGCGCGCGGCGAAGACGATTGTGCGATCGTGATCGTCGAGGACAATGGCAAGGGCGTGCCGGAGGCGCTGCGCAGCCGCATCTTCGAGCCTTTCTTCACCACAAAGGCGGTCGGCGAAGGCACGGGGCTCGGCCTATGGATCAGCTATTCCATCGCCCATGAGCATGGCGGCTCTATCGAATACGACACATCGCCCAATGGCGGCGCGCGTTTCACGCTGCGGCTGCCGCGCGCGACGGAAGCCGAGACGCGCGAGTTGCGAACCTGAAGACCCGCGGCCCGAGTGGGGCGGAAGGCCGCGAGTCTTCGGCTCCGCATATGTCGTCTCCTCAGGAGGCGACAACGCGAATTCTAGTCTCGGCGTGCGCGTGATGCGCGTCCTCGAGATCGACAGCGCTCGCTTCGCGCGTTTTCGAGTGATCGGCGGCGAGCACGAGATAGACCGCCGGCAGCACGAAGAGCGTGAACAATGTGCCGATCGACAGGCCAGAGGCGATGACGAGGCCCATATTGTAACGCGAGGCCGCGCCGGCGCCGCTCGCCATGATGAGCGGCAGAACGCCGAGCACCATCGCCGCCGTCGTCATGAGGATCGGCCGCAGGCGGATCGACGTCGCTTCTATGATCGCGTCATATTTCGACTTGCCGAGATGCTGCTGCTCATTGGCGAATTCGACGATGAGAATGCCGTGCTTGCTGATGAGGCCCATCAGCGTGACGAGGCCCACCTGCGTGTAGATGTTGATGCTCGCGCCGCCGAAGCCCAGCATGATGAAGACGAGCGCGCCGGCGATCGACATGGGCACGGAGACGAGAATGATGAGCGGATCGCGGAAGCTCTCGAACTGCGCCGCGAGCGCCAGGAAGATGATGATGAGCGCGAAGCCGAAGGTCCCAGCAAAGCCGCTCGACTCCTGCACGAATTGCCGTGAGGAGCCGGCATAGTCGATCGTGTAGGAAGGCGGCAGCGTTTTTGCGGCGACTTCCTTCAACGTCTCCAGCGCCTCGCCGGCGATGACGCCGGGAGCGGCGACGCCGGAGATGGTGAAGGAGTTGATCTGCTGGAAGTGATTGAGCGACTCCGGCACGACCATGGTCTGGAACTTCGCCACCGTCGACAGCGGCACGGAGGAGCCGTCCGCGGTCTTGATGTAATAGTTCAAGATCTGATCCGGATTGAGCCGGAACTGTTGCGCCATCTGCGGGATGACTTTGTACGAGCGCCCGTCCAATCCGAAATATTGCGTGTAGCCGCCGCTCAAGCCAGTCGTGAGCGCGCCGCCGACATCGAGCATCCGCAAGCCGAGCTGCGCCGTCTTCTCGCGATCGATAACGAGCGACATCTGCGGCTGGTCGATCTTCAGATCGGTGTCGAGGAACATGAACTTGCCCGTCGCCAGCGCCTTGGAGAGGAAGTCGCGCGAGATATCGTTCATCTTGTCGAATGTGTCGGTGCTCTGCACCACGAACTGAATGGGCAGACCATTGGAGCCCGGCAGCGGCTGCGGCTGGAAGGTGACGAGACGCTGGCCCGGAACGGAGCGCGCGAGCTCCTGCTGCAGCGTCTGCTGCATCTGCTCGGCGGTAATCTTGCGCTTGTCCGGCGGCGTGAGAACGAGGCCGCCGAAGATGAGGCCGGGCGTGACGATCTGGAAGGAGCTCGTCATTTCGGGATGCTTGGCGAAGGTCTTGTAGACCTGATCGCCATAGAAGAGCTTCTGCTGCAATGTGGCGTTGGGCGCAGAGGTGGATTGCGCGAAGACGACGCCTTGATCCTCATTGGGCGCGAGCTCGTTCTTCGAATTCGAATAGAGCCAAAAGATGCTCGCGAGCACAATGCCGCCGAAAGCGAGCGTCACCGGCACGAAATGCAGGGAACGCGCCAGCAGATGCTGATAGCGATCCTTGACCCAATCCATCTTGGCGTCGATGAATTCGATGATGCGCGTTTCCAGCGTCTCCTCGCCGCGATGCGGCGCTTTCAACACCAGCGCGCAGCTCACCGGCGACAGCGTCAGCGCGATGACGGCGGAGACCGTCACGGCTCCCGCCAGAGTGAAGGCGAATTCGACGAAGAGCGCGCCGGTAAGGCCGCCCTGAAAGCCGATCGGCACATAGACGGCGATCAGCACGATGGTCATCGCGATGATCGGACCGGCGAGCTCGCGCGCCGCCTGGAAGGCCGCGTCGAAAGGCTTCATGCCGTCGGCGAGATGGCGATTGACGTTTTCGACGACGATGATCGCGTCGTCGACGACGAGGCCGATCGCCAGAACCAGCGCCAGCAGGGTGAGCAGATTGATCGAGAAGCCGAGCGCCAGCAGAATGGTGAATGTGCCGATGAGCGACAGCGGAATGGCGACGATCGGTATGACCACCGAGCGCCAGGAGCCGAGGAACATGAACACGACGCCGGTGACGATGAGTATCGCCTCGATCAGCGTGTGAATCACCTCGTCGATGGAGCTGTTCACGAAGTCGGTCGTGTCATAGACGATATCGCTGTTGAGACCCTGCGGCAGCGATTTCAAAATGTCGGGATAGGCTTCTTTCACGCCTTTGACGACATCGAGAAGATTGGCGTTGGGCGCGACGAGAATGCCGATATAGACTGCCTGCTTGCCATTGAAGGCCACGGCGGATTCGTAATCCTCCGAGCCGAGCGTGACATTGGCGACGTCGCGCAGCTTCACATTGGCGCCGTTCACCTGCTTGACGACGAGATTGCGGAACTCCTCGAGCGAATGCAGCGAGGTGGCCGCGGTGAGCGTGACCTGCACCATCTCGCCCTTGGTCGAGCCGAGGCCGGCGATATAGTCATTGCCCTGCAGCGAGGCGGAGAGCTCGCTGGCGGTGAGGCCATAGGCGGCGAGCTTGACCGGATCGAGCCATGCTCTCAGCGCGAAGGTCTTGCCGCCGATGAGCTCCGCCGTCTGCACGCCCGGCACGGATTGCAGGCGCGGCTGCACGACGCGGATCAGATAATCGGTGACCTGGCTCGATGTCAGAATATCGCTATTGAAGCCGATATACATGGCGTCGGTGGTCTGGCCGATCTTCACCGTGATGACCGGCCGCTGCACAGCGGACGGCAGCTGATTGAGCACCGAGTCGATCTTGGTGCTGATCTCGGTCAGCGCCTTGCCGGAATCATAGTTGAGCCGCAGATTGGCGGTGATGGTGCTGGTGCCGACCTGGCTCGTCGAGGTGAGATAATCGATGCCGTTCGCCTGCGCGATGGCGTTCTCGAGCGGCGTGGTGACGAAGCCGGCGACGGTCGCCGGATCAGCGCCGAAATAGGAGGTCGTCACCGTCACGACGGCGTTTTGCGTGCGCGGATATTGTAGCGTCGGCAAGGTGAAGAGCGAGCGCAGGCCCAGCACCAGGATCAAGAGGCTCACCACGGAGGCGAGCACCGGGCGACGCACGAAAATGTCGGTGAAACGCATGTTCGTCGTCTCCGTTCACTGATCCACGGGCTTGGGATTGGGATCGACCGGCGGCTGCTGCGTGTCGGAAATATTCAGCGGCGAACCGTTTCTCAGCTTCACCTGTCCGGCGGTGACGACGGTCGCCCCCTCCGTCACGCCCTCCAGCACGGCGACCTCGTCGCCGCGCGTCGCGCCGAGGCGCACAAAGGTCTGATGCGCCGAAAGGCCTGCGCCTTTTTCATCCGGCTTCTGCACGAGAAACACGGAATTGCCGAAAGGCGCATAGACGATCGCCGTCTGCGGCAGGGTGATGAGGCGCTCGGGCTTGCCGGTCGCAATGTCGATCTGCGCGAACATGCCGGGCTTCAGCTCGAGAGCGGAATTGGCGAGGCTGGCGCGCACCTGCACATTGCGGCTCGCCTGATCCACCTTGGAGTTGATCGCGACGATCTTGCCGGTGAATTTCTTATTCGGAAACGCATCGACGCCGGCGTCGATCGATTGGCCGACCTCTATGCCGTTCAGCGCCTGCTGCGGCAGAGTGAAGTCGAGATAGATGGGATCGAGCGCCTGCAGCGTCACGATGACAGAGCCGGCGCCGATATATTGGCCGAGATCGACCGCGCGAATGCCGAGCCGCCCGGCGAAGGGCGCGCGCAATGTCTTTTGCGCGATCACCGCCTCCTGCTGCGCGACTTCCGCCTCGGCGCTTTTGAGATTGGCGAGATCGGTGTCGACCGTCGCCTGGCTCGCGGCGTGAATCTTCAGCTGCGCCTGATCGCGCCGCAGATTTATGCCGGCGAGCTCTGCGGCCGCCTTTTGCGAGGCGAGCTTGGCGAGATCGGTGTCCTTGCGCAATTCCAGCAGCAGCTGGCCCGCCTCCACTTGCTGGCCGGATTGAAAGTGGATCTTCTCGACGATGCCGGAGGCCTCCAGCGAGAGATCGGCGCCGTTCACCGCGCGAAACGTGCCGACTGCAGTGAGCTTGGGCCGCCATTCCTGATAGCCCGCGGTCGTGACCGAGACGGTCTGCGGCGGGTTGGCCATGGAGGCGAGAAAGCCCTTGATCATCGTGTTGCGAAACACGTTGAAGCCATAGAGTCCGCCGAAGACGAGCGCGACGATCGCGAGCATGATCGCCATCGGCTTCGCCATGGGTCCGAAACGATCCTGCAGCAAGGTTCTAGCGACCATCTCGAGCTTCCTCCGCCTGGGCTCTGATCGCCGCGGCGATCGGCGATGTAGCGATAATATCCGTGGGTTTGGCCTGCGAGGCCGGCGTCTCGTCGATGCGGTTCCACCAGCCGCCGCCGAGCGATTGCAACAGCGCCGCCGTATCGGCGAAGCGCGCCGCCTGCGCCTTCACGCGGTTGAGCCGCGCGGTGAGCAGAGTCTGCTCGGCGTTGAGCACGATCGAATAGGTCGTCGAGCCGGCGCGATATTGCGCGCGCGCGATCTCGAGGCTTTCCGCTGCGGCTTTTTCCGCCGCCACTTGCGCACGCAGCGTGCCGGCGTCGTATTTCACCGCCTGCAGAGAATCGGCGACATTTTGGAAAGCGGAGATGACGGTGGAGCGATATTGCGCCTCCGACTGCTCGAAGGCCGCGACCTTGGCCTCGCGCGTGTGGAACAGCGAGCCGGCGTCGAAGGCCTTCGCCGAGGCCTGGGCGGCGAGCGTGTAGACCATTGTCTGCGGCGTGAACAAAGTGGTGAAATTCGTCGCCTGCGCGCCGCCCGTCGCGGTGAGCGAGAATTGCGGGAGCATGTTCGCCGTGGCGACGCCGATCTCCGCGCTGGCCTGATGCAGCTGATTCTCCGATGCGAGAATATCCGGCCGCTGGCGCACCAGAGTCGACGGCAGGCTGACCGGCAATTCGCCGGGCAGGCGCAGGCCGGAGAGATCGACCGCCTCGCCTTTGTCGGCGTTGGGGAAGCGGCCGAGATAGGCCATCAGCAGATTGCGGTTCTGCGCGCGCGCTTTTTCCAGCGGCGGCAGAGTGGCCTGCGCCTGCGCGAGCTGCGCGCGCTCGGACAGCACATCCGCCTGGCTGACGGCGCCGAGCTCGAAGCGCTTCTCGAGCAGATCGAGCTGCGTGCGATAGGCGGCGATGAGATCGCGCGTCACCTTGATCTGCGAGGCGTAGGAGGCGTCGGCGATGGCCGCGGTGACGACATTGGCGGTGAGCGCGAGATAGGTCGCCTCGAGCTGGAAGCGCTTCTGCTCGGCGGCGGCCGTGTCGCTCTCCAGCGTGCGCCAGGACTTGCCGAACACATCCGGCGCGAAGGACACCGACACATTTGCGTTGTGCAAGCCATAGACGAAGGTCGAGCTGGAGCTGGACGAGGAGGACGAAGACGATGATGACGACGAGCTAGAGGAAGTGAGGCCGGAATATTGCGCCGTCGTCGACTGCTGGCGCTGATAGCTGTCGCCGAGCGTCGCCTGCGGCAGGAAGGTCGCCGAATTGGCCTCTATCGTCTCGCGCGCCTGCCGCAGCGCCGCCTCGGCCGCCATTATGTCCGGGTGGTTCGCCACCGCCTCGGCGACAAGCGCGGAAATCTGCTTGGATCGGAACAGCTTCCACCATTCGCCGGGCACATCGCGGCCATGGGCGAAGCGCTGCGAGGCGCCGCCGGCGGCCGCCGCGGATTCGGTGGAAGCGCCAATCTTGCCATAGCCAGCGCTCGCCGGAGCGGGAGGCGGAACAAAATCAGGCCCGACCGCACATGCGGACAGCGTCAGCGCTGCGAAAGCAGCGGCGCTGCGAGCGGCGGCGGGCGGGATTCCCACATGAGGCGCGGTTTTCGCTTGTCGGAAGCGGCGTCGCGAAAATTTCGGCATGACCCTCTCGAAAACTGAACCGTTCAGTT
>NZ_LUUM01000023.1:0-3433 GCF_001644125.1 Methylosinus sp. R-45379 | reverse complement strand
AAGAATAAGGGGTTGCGCGGTCCAGGTAAGAGCGGCCGGTCCAGGTAGAACCTGGACCACTCCCTCCGGCGTCTGAGCGCGGAGCTGTTTGTGGACCTTCGGTTCATGCGCGAGCGACCGGTGACGACAGAACAGGCGGAATTGTCGGCGATTGCTCGATTTGACGAAGCTCGGCTGAGCGCATTACGATCCAGTCGAGACCTGCGCGCGCAATCGGGCGCTCTCGAAAAGCATCTGTTCCGCGACAATGAAGACTCCTATGAACACTGCATTCCTTCTCATGGCGCAATACGATGGCTTGGCGGTGATCCCGCTAGATATCGTTTGCCGCGACTATTTCCCCCATCTGAGCGTGCGCCACTTCAAAGAGAAATCGCTGAAGGGAGAGATCAAGCTCCCGCTCGTCCGGATCGAGAGAGATTCTCAGAAGTCCGCTATCGGAGTCCATCTTCAGGATTTGGCGGAGTGGATCGACGAGCGCCGCAAAGAGGGAATTGAAGAGATGAAGAAGCTCAACGGCGAGTGGCCGTCTCGTTCCCGCGCGCGCCGTCAGAACTTGTAGAGCACGGCCGCGCGGGCCTTTCCTGTTGTCGGTCGCGCATCGATCGCCGATCCGAGCACAGCGGCGTATTTGTCATAGAAGCTGTGGAGATATTCCAGGCGAGCGCCGACATGCTCCGTCAGCATCGTTTCCATGCCGCCGCCGAGCTGAAAGCCCGTGAAGGCGTGCGACGCGCTGATACCGAGCAGCCCCGCCGTCGTGAGACGCCCATAAGTTTGCGTCCATCCTGCCGTTCCGAACAACAGAGTATCGCCGAACAGGTGGCCCGCACGCGCCCGAATGGAATAATCCCAATCGTAAGCAATTTGCGCGTTGGCGGAGAACAGGGGAAGCGCGCTGCTGGCCGTCGATTTCGCGCCGCCAGCGCTGCCGTCGATTTCGAGGCCGAAGACCGATCGGCCATACTGATAGTCATAGCCGAGCAACACGCCCCCGCTGCCGCCTGCGCCGCCGACGCCATCGGCCGAACCGTTCGAGTCGGAAAGCTTCGTGCTGCCCCACGCGACGCCGCCATGAGCGCCGATATGCGCGCCAGTCCAGCTCTCGCGCAATAGTGGCCCCCGTGCGCCATTGGGGGCGAATGGCGTGTCTCGGCCGTCAGACTCGGACGGGCGGAAGATGAGGCCGATGCGAGCGACGCCCGTATCCGGGTGAACGTAGGACGCGCCGCCGTCGAAACTGCGCTTTCCATAGACCCCGTGAAGATATTCGACGCGACCATAGAGATTGCCCGTCAGCCGTGTCTCGACACCAGCTCCGAATACCCCGCCGATGAATCGCGCGCTGCTTCCTCCCGTCGTGCCGGAATCACTCTCCCTGGTGAACACTTCCGAGACGCCAGCCGTGACATAGACGAGCGTATCGTCCGCCGTGAGAGTTCCGAGCCTGCCGCGCAACGCCCAAGAGGCGGCCTCTCGGAAAGTCGACTCGCCGAAAGAGCTACTGTCCTTTGCCGCCGTGGTGTTCACATTGCCATCGGCGGCGATACCTGCGACGATCGAAGGCGAGAATTGATAATCGAAGCCGGCCGTCGCGCCGACGCTCGCGCCGAACATGCCGACACCATCGAAATTCGACCACTTGTCAGAGAGCCGGAATTTCGCCCACCCTGTTCCGAGCGTCGCGCCGACATAGAATCCTGTCCAGGTCGGCGGAGGGGCGACGGGGCGCGCCGGCACGTAGCCGTCTTTGCTGACGATCGGCGCGTATGCTCGGCCGCGATACGATCGCCCACCAATGGAGCCGGTCGCGTCGTCATTGCGCCCGCGCTCGCGCAACTGTTCGCCAGTGGGATAGGCGGGAAGCTGAGAAGGAGTCGGGGGTTCATTGTAGCGGACCGGCGAGCCCGCCATCGCGGCGCTCTCGGACAAAAGAACGAGCGCCGTCGAAGCAAGAATTCTTTTCATAATCAAAACCCCCAGTAGCGTCAGCGCCACTATTGGGAGATATGGTTAACAATCCGTGATGCGGCTGCGTTCTCGCTCTTTGGGCTACCGCTGTGCGCTTATCCGCCGCCCGCGGCGACGACGCCTTTCGGCTTAATACCCACCTTCCGCCACCAGTGTGCCGTGCTGTTGTAATGATCTATTGATTCAACTCGAATTGGAGCTATAAATTTGGAGGACTCTAAAAAAGGTATGCATCGGGGAATAGTATGCTGAAAGTAGTATTTATTCTCGTGACTATATCGAGTCTAACGGCGTGGGCGGAACCGGCCGTGGCGCAACCAAAATCAGATAGCCGCCCGGACGAAGCCAAATGTGGAAGTGTCGAATATCGCGCGATTTTTATTGACCGAACACAGAAAATGTATGGCGCTATCGTAGCGCCGATTGAAAGGGTGCCCCCAAGCGAAGCTGAATTTTTGCGCCGAGAAATAGAAGATAGCTTGTGGTCAGAGAACAAAGGGCGCTTCAAAATTGCGCAGTCAAATCGATTTTATCATGCGTTACAGGTTCAGGACGCATATGAGAGGCTTTGTGATAAATTAGCGTTCGCTAAAAAGGCCGAGAGTGCAAAGGAGGCAACGCAATTAATTTTCGATGCCTACGACGCCGCACATCAGCTTACTCTTGCGCTGCGGGACTACCTGGATTTTGACGAGAGACGTAATCCACCCGTTGTCCCTACCGACAAGCGGGTTGAACTTTATAACGAACTAGCATTTGCCCCTTCTCTTTTTCACATTTCATTTCGCTGCGCATTAAGTCAATGGCATTAGGTTTCAGCCGACATTTTAGTCACGACCGTTAGTCGTTGCTTGGGAAGAGGCATAAAGGGCCGTCGATACGGTTTTTCGACGGGGCTCTGCGCCACCCCCGCCGACCGAGATTCGAAAGTAGGGACCCATTCGATTGCCCGGCGGTCCGGCGATGGACTCCTCTCTCGCGTCATGTTGGACTCTCGTTCCGACCGCAGTCCGAACCGCCCGCTACTCCGGCTTCCGAAAAGGCGTCCGGTCAGTTCAGCAATCGGTTTGCGGCACGGACGCCAATGGTGGACTCCGGCCGGCGCACTGGTGACGACGGGAAGGGCATATGAGCGAGACTGACGAGGAACGCCTCATTCTCGAATTGATTTGCCGGATCGATTCGAAATACGACGCCATCGACGCACGTCTCGTCCGGTCATCCGACAAATTCGACGCGTCGATGGCGCGGATCGAGGAAGCATTGGCCCAGATAGCCGAATCCCAAAAGCGATTCTCGGACGAAACCGAAGACTTGCTTCGCCTCATCGACGAATATCACGTCGAGCTGATCCGAGAGACGGGCGAACGCCTTCGCCGCAAAATCGAGCGCGCCGAGGAATAGCGACCGTGTTCTGAGTGCCGGGCGAATGTGCTATGCTCTCGCATCGCGCTCGCCGAGC
>NZ_LUUM01000022.1:0-2240 GCF_001644125.1 Methylosinus sp. R-45379 | reverse complement strand
GCGTTTCTTCACCTCGCCTCCATCCGCCTGATGCTCAGAAGGCTTTGTAATCAAGCATGAAGTTCGCGGACCGACTCTAAGTGTCGGTCCGGAGACATATTGAATCGGATGAGCACGTCCCTCGCAGGCAACGGCCTGTCAAGTGATTGGTCCGCCGAACTCCGCCGCAACGCGGAAATTCAAAAATTCTGCCTAGGCATAAGCCTCGAGTCAGCATTCGTCACGTTTTACCCATCAATAGGAGTGACTCCCATCAACCGGTTATTGAAATATATTTCTGCCGTAAGCAACTCTGCCTTCTGGCCAGCACTTGCAAAAGGCATCATGCCAACCGTCGAGCATCTTGAACCGCTGAGATCGCTCGCACCGAGCACGATAATCGATGTCGGTGCCAACAAGGGTCAATTTTCAGTGGCGGCAAGACATTTGTTTCCTAACGCCACAATTCATGCCTTCGAGCCCCTCGAGAGTGAGCGCCGCGGGTATCGATCCGTGGTTGCAGAGCCCTACAAGTTACACCACCAGGCGCTTGGTGCGGTCAAAGGAAAAGCGCCATTTTTCGTCGCCTCAAGAGCCGACTCCTCGTCCCTTTTGGTTCCTGGAAAAAATCAGGAGGTCGCGTACGGTGTCAGCAGAGCTAAAACGATCGAAGTGGAGGTAGAGCGGTTGGCGGAAATTTTAGACCCTCAAGATCTTGTTGAACCGGTACTTCTCAAGCTGGATGTACAGGGCGCAGAATTGGAGGTTTTGGAGGGTGCCGAAACGATCCTGCCAGCAGTCGATGCAGTGTACTGCGAAATGTCGTTCATCGAACTCTATCAGAGGCAACCCACCGCAAACAAAGTTATTTCAATTCTTGATCGCTATGATTTCGTCCTTAGAGGCGTCTTCAATATATCCAGGACAAAGCCATTCGGGCAAACGCAAGCTGATTTCTTATTCGTAAAAGAGACTAAGCAGATAACATAAACATTTACTTAATGAATCCAGGGTCAAAAAAATGAAAATTTTGCATGTTATTCTGACATTGTCACCCAAATACGGCGGACCCGTGACGATGCTAAAAGACATTTCATTGGCCATGAAAGATCGAGGCCATGAGATTACTGTTGTTGCGACAAATTTCTCTTATCCGCACGGTAGAAGCAACGAGCACCCTTACGAGAGCTTTCCGGAAGTTGACGTGCGTCTCTTTCCATTTTGGTCGGAGAATTACGCGCTCTCACCCCAATTCGCAAGGTTTATCTGGCGGAGAGTCCACGAATTTGATCTCGTTCATATACACGGGTTGTACCGATTTCCACTTAGCCTTGCCGCTTTCGTGTGCGGGTTAAAAAAGGTACCTTACATTATCTCGATTCATGGTGCACTTGACCCGTTCTTGTATAACAGAACTCGAAATTGGCTTTTGAAACGGCTGTACGAAAAATTGGTTGATTTTCCTCTTCTTCGACGTGCCGCCAGAATTCACTATGCGACAAATGAAGAGTGGGCATTGGTGAGGCAACTCAAACTGGGCGATAAAGGTGCAGTTATTCCCAACGGCGTAGATGTTTCACGCTTCCTGCCGACGCCTCAACTGGGCTCGTTTCGCGCGAAGCACGCCATCTCAGAAGCAAATCTGCTCTTGTTTGTAGGTAGAATTAACTTTAAAAAGGGCTTAGATATCACACTGAAAAGCTTACCAAAGGTAATCCAGTCACACCCAAGCACGAAGCTAGTCATAGCTGGTCCAGATAATGAGGGCTACAAGAAGGATCTTGAGATTATTATTCAAGAGCAAGGCATCCAGCGGAACGTCGCTTTTATCGGGATGCAGACCGCTGAGCAAATGGCAGAGGCATTTGCAGATGCAACTCTATTTTTACTACCATCATACACGGAAAATTTCGGTATCGCCGTCGTAGAAGCGATGCTTTGCGGTTGCCCTGTTGTCATTTCGAATCGGGTGAACATACATTCCGATCTTTCGGCACACGATGCTGCTCTGGTTGTCGATTGTGATACAGAAGATATCGCCGAAAAAGTGGTGCTAGCGCTCGGAAGTCCGCAATTGCGAACAAAACTGTCACAAAACGGAAGGAACGTTTCCCACGAACTGTATAGCATCGAGACCGTAACTGCGCAATTTGAGGATCTTTATCATCAAGTCGCGGGAGAGATTAGAGTCGGTCCGTGAACTTTATGCTTGATTACAAAGCCTTGAGCATGAGGCGGATGGAGGCGAGGTGAAGAAACGC
>NZ_LUUM01000021.1:0-2043 GCF_001644125.1 Methylosinus sp. R-45379 | reverse complement strand
GAGGCGGGCGGAGAAGTTTTCCGCGTAGCCGGGACGCTTGAACTTCTTGTTCGACGCGCTATCGGTTAGGAAGGAGAAGTACTTGGCTTGCCGGGTGTTCCCGAGGAGGGCAACGATGTCGGCGAGGGCGCTTTTACCGCTGCCTTTGTTGCCTATTATTGCCGTCAACTCTGGATTGAACGAAATGTTGACGTTGCGGAACCACGTTCCGTTACTGCCGGTGTAGGAGCCCACATGGGTCACCTCAAGACTATCAATGAAGCGGGTCGCTTCTCGCTCGACTCGGGTAAGGACCGGAGGTTTGTCTCCTATGAACACTCGATACTCTGGCTCGAATAGCGTCTGTCGAAGTCCACGAAACGAGAGATCTGCCTTGATCCAAGTCGATTGAAAGTTTGGCTCGTCGCCAGTGAGGCGGGCCAAGTCCGCGAATGAATGGGCATCACTTCCGTCGAACAAAGGCTTCGGCTCCGACTTAGTCCTGTCCTCGTAGCGTTCTTCACCAAGGAAGAAGGCAGTGTTTCTCGACTTTCCGAAAAAGGCATGGCTTGATCGATCGAGTTCATCTGAGATCGACTTGCTACGCTGGGAGTTTTTCGCCGTGCCGCGGAGCCCGTCGTTGCCCGCGGCGGTGATTATAAGATATTGCTCTGTCGTAAAGCTGTTTTGTAGTGCAGTCTTGATGTCGTGAATGCTGACAGTCGCAACCGCGTAGTTGTCCGACGTCAATTCGCTACAACGCAAGCGGGTTCCGCGCGCAGTGGGAAGATGGGTGAGCAAGTCGTTCAAGAATCGGGCAAGCGCCTCTCTTGTTGCTGCCTCAGGGTCAATCAGAACATGTGTATTAACGTTCTTGCCGTCCGCGCTAACGGTTTCAGTCAGTCGAAACTCGATGTTTGGGATGATGAGCTTTTTTCCGTGATGGACTCGTTGTTTGTACCTGGAATTCATCGAAATATAGGTGTCAAACGAGAAATAGTCAGTAATACCGAAAGCTTGAACATCGCTGCCTTCTAGCCGATCTATGAACTCATTCCAAATTGCATCGCTGTCCTGCCCAAAGGCGTTTGACAATTTTGTGCCGGGGGCGTGAATATGCAAATCCCATTTACGCCAGAGGGAGCCGCGATGCGTGTCCTTTTGCAAAGAGAGTTGGGCCTTCGCGTCTGACATTGGCAATCTCCGTTTCAATCCACCGGTCGCGGCAGCGCACTGACGCGCTAGCGACAAATCGTATCGTCCAACGGACAACGCCCGCGTGAGATAGGTCTTCGCCTCTTAGCACAGAGCCTAGACCACGCTATCGTTTATTCAGAGGCATCGCTCAATCAAGGGTGAGAACCTAATCTATCCTCTTGCTTCAGCGACTGACAAACCTGGGACAAGTCAAACGAACGACGCCTGATGTTGCGATGCTCCCTTCCGAGGAAAGCTCGATCATCGGTCAAAGTCTCCTATTGGCGCGACTTTGCCGATCATGATCGAGGAAGCTGAGGTCGGTCCTTGCAGCGAATCACGGGCCTCGTTAATCTCCCGTACCACAGGCTCGACCCGCGCCTCCCCCCTCCTTTTGGGGAAGTATCGCACATACAGGGCAATAACATCATCGAACCATCCGTTCGAGCGTCGCATGAGGAGGGGTTGCGCATTCGGCTCGGAATGGAGCGTTTTGATGAAACTTTCTGCCCCGATATTCCAATTGAAGCGTCGAGCCAAGTTGATGGCTCGGACTAACAATGTCCCTTTGCAGAAAGCTTTGGATCAAATTGCGCATGAGGAGGGCTTTGCGCGCTGGAGCCTGCTTTCGTCGCAAGTCGGAGCGGCGACTCTGTCGAAAACGATTTTATCTCGGCTAGATGATGGTGATTTGCTGTTGTTGGCCGGTCGTCCGGGTCACGGCAAAACTACCCTTGGTCTTCAGCTATTGCTTAATTCCGCCAGCGATAACCGGAAGGCTGTGTTCTTCACATTAGAGTCTACGGAGGAGCAGGTGAGGAAACACATCCAGTCTCTGGAAAAGGAGCCTTTCGTTGGAGGCAGATT
>NZ_LUUM01000020.1:0-1309 GCF_001644125.1 Methylosinus sp. R-45379 | reverse complement strand
GCCTACGGCGAATGCTTACTTCACCCCTGGCCGCATGCAGTTTCACTGCGATCGAATCCGATTTCCTCGAAGGCGACGTGAAGCACGCGGGCAACATTCAGAAAGCCGACCTCCCGGACCGGGGGCAGTCTTGACTTGCGTGGTACTTCAGCGATCTGAAAGGGTGGGAAGTCCGCTTCACTCGGGCGACGGAAAAAACGACACGCGTGGAAATCAATGTCGCCTCTTCGATGTGGGGGCCGGACAAGGCCGCCCTTCAATTCGTGCCTCTAATCGGCGAGTGCGCAAAACGCCTCTCGCCCGCGCAAACAGGCAAGACGACGTAGGCGGCTGCGCCAATCAGTCTCCCCCAAGTTCAGCCCTGGTAGCTGCGTCCTGCTTCGCTAGCCATTCTCGAAGCGCACTTTTCGGCTTTGGCGGCTCTGGCGCGGCTGTCAATATCGAAAGCTCCGAACCTTCAATTTTGACGCCCGTCACCGTCAAGCCACAGGCCTGAACCGCCTTGATAGCGCGCAGGATCTCTGCTTGTGTCGGTCCACTTCTCGGCTTTCGCGGCATGTCTCGCCTCTCGTTCATGATGCGCGGGGAAGGGGATTATTATGGCCGGCTTGGCGCGTCGCAACGCGCGCGCGGGTGTCGCGAAGATGTTCGGCACGAACGGGATGACTCCTTCGGGAAACTCTATCATCCGTAGGATCTTGGTCGGCTCGAAGATGTCGTATTCGATGTGCGTCGTCATGTGGGCTTCCTTTCTTCGTTTAGGCGACGTGGGCGGCGTGGCGCCCGCCGTTGCGGGAGCGCTGGAAATTGCCGGCGACGCGGTTCGCGGCGTCGTCGACCGCGGCGGCGTGAGCGCCGGGGCCGGCAAAGAGATGAAGCGAGCCAAAGTGCTGGACGCGGGTTTGCGCCGGCTCGGGACGAACGCGCGGGCGGAAGGCGGGCGCGTCGGCAGGGCAAGAGCGCAGCGGGAGGCCGAGGTTGCTCTCATGTCGGGCGATGGCGGCCCTGGCGCGGCGCCACTCATAGGCCAGCGTGTCGATTTCCGTCGAGATTTGACCCAGGATTTCCGTTGAGAACCGACCCGGGTTGAAGATGGCTTGCGGGTCAGTCAGTCGTCAAGTTTTGGTCTTCTCCTTTGCAGGTTTGTCCGCCTTCGCGGAGCTGTCCTTGAACCGGAAGCTGTCGTTCCCGGTTTCGAGGATGTGGCAGCGGTGAGTGAGGCGATCGAGCAGAGCCGTCGTCATCTTGGCGTCCCCGAAGACGGCGGCCCATTCGCCGAAGCTGAGATTTGTCGTGATGATGACGCTGG
>NZ_LUUM01000019.1:0-13024 GCF_001644125.1 Methylosinus sp. R-45379 | reverse complement strand
GAAGACGCAGCAGGGGCGCGGCGCGATCCACACTGTCGCGCGCCGGCTTTTCCGCAGTTTTTCCGGTTTTTCGCGGCGGGTGTCCGAACGGAGGCGCGCGGCGTCTCGAAAAGGGCGAAAAAACGCCTTGCTCGCGTCCGCAATCTCGTCGACCTGGAAACGATCGAGACACATTGACGGGATAGGTCTCGACTCCGCGACGGAAACGCCGCCGCATGATTCCCGCTGGTGCGCTCGACGTGACGAAGACAGACGCGATCCTCCTTGTCGAGGACGACGCCGAAATCGGCGAATTGATCTCTCGCTATCTGCAGACCCATCAGATCGACGTCGCCGTCGTCGCCGATGGCGCGACGATGGACACGGCGCTCGCCAAGCGCGAGTTCGATCTCGTGATCCTCGATCTCAATCTGCCGGGCGAGAACGGCCTCTCCATCTGCCGCCGGCTGCGCGCCGACCGCAATCTGCCGATCGTCATCGTCACCGCGCAGGGCGAGGATGTCGACCGCATTCTCGGGCTCGAGATGGGCGCCGACGATTATCTGGTGAAGCCCTTCAACCCGCGGGAGTTGCTCGCGCGCATCCGCTCCGTGCTGCGCCGCGCGCGCGCCGCCTTCGCCAGCCGCGACGAGACGAGCTCGCGCTATTATCTCTTCGAGGGTTGGCGCGTCGACATAATGGCGCATCAGGTGACGACGCCCGCGGGCACCAAGGTGGCGCTCACCAGCGCCGAATTCGATCTGCTCTATGCGCTGTGCGAGCGGCCCAATCGCGTGCTGACGCGCGACCAGCTCATCGATCTGACGCATGGTCCGACCGCCGGTCCCTTCCAGCGCAGCATAGACGTGCTCATCAGCCGGCTGCGGCAGAAGATGGAGAGCGACCCGAAGAACCCGCGCTATATTCAGACCATCCGCTCGGAAGGCTATTTGTTCACGCCGCAGGTGGTGCGCGCGTGAGACGATTTTGGCGCGCGCTGCGGCCCGATCATCTCGCCGGGCAGATCGCCATTCTGGTGCTCGCCTCCATCGTGCTGTTTCACGCCTGCGTGACGATCGCGGTGCATTTCTTCCACGATGAGCGCGGCGGCGCTCGCGAGGAACGGGCGCCGCCGCGATCGCATGTCGCTTCCGTAGAGACGGCCGCCGCGCTCGCCTGGGCCTTCGATCTCGCGACCGTCGCCGACCGCGAGCGGCTCATCGCCGTTTTCGACGATTTCTCCCACGGAATGCGACCGAGCCTCACGGCCGAGCGTCCGCCCGCGGCGCAGGCCGCCCGCAGCGATCCGTCGCCGATTTCGCTGCGCGGGCGGCTGTGGCCCGACGCGGAGATCTTCGGGATCGCGCCCGACGGCCGTCGCCTCGCCATAGCGCTACGCAAGGGCGGCTATCTGACGCTCACCCCGATTTCGCGCGAATCGCGACGGGAGAATTTCGGCGACGGCGGCCCGCGCGGACCGCCGCCGGGCGATTTTTCACGCGCGCAGCCGGGAGGCCCGCCGCCTCCGCAGCCGCAGGGCGGTCCGACGTCCACGCCCGATCTGCCGCCCCCCATGGGCATATGGCTGGGCTCGGCGTTCTTCTTCCTCATCTGCGCCGCCATATTGACGCTTTGGACGTCGAGCGCCGTCGTCGCGCCGCTCGTCGAGCTCGCCCGCCGGGCCGAGAAATTCCCGAGCGAGTCGGGCGAGAGCGAGCTGCTGGTGGAAAAAGGCCCGCAGGAGGTGCGCGACCTCACGCGCTCGCTCAACCGCATGCAGGCGCGCATCTATTCGATGATCGCGGCGCGCTCGCGCGTCCTGGCGGCGATCAGCCATGATCTGCGCACCATCATCACCCGCATGCGGCTGCGCGCCGAATTCATCGACGACGAGACCTTGCGCGCCAAAATGCTGCACGACGTCGATCTCATGGATTCGATGCTCTACAAAAACCTCCTCTTCCTGCGCGAGGAGCGCTATCGCCATACGCAGGAGATCGTCGATCTCGACAGCGTTCTGCAAACGGTGGCCGATCAATTCGCCGATCTCGGCCATGAGGTCGCCTATGAGGGCGACGGGCGGCGCATGGTGATCGGCTCGCTCGTCGATCTGCAACGCGTCTTCGCCAATCTCGTCGAGAACGCCGTCACCCATGGACGGCGCGTCGTGATCGCCGTCGCGCGCGCCGCCGATGACGGCGTCCAGATCGACGTCTCCGACGATGGTCCGGGCATTCCCGACGCGGAAAAGGCCGAGGTCGTCGAGCCCTTCGTGCGCGGCCGGCCAGGGCGCAATCTCAACGAGCACGCCGGCTTCGGCCTCGGTCTCTCCATCGTGCGCGCCCTGGTCGAGGAGGCCGGCGGCTCCCTGCGGCTGCTCGATCGCGAGCCGCATGGCCTCGTCGCCAGGGTGACGCTGCGGCCGGCCGAGAAAGCCGAGGCCGGGGCGGCCTGATCGGCGCCTGCGCCTGCGCTGTCTGGTCGCGGCCCCTCGGCGCGACCCGCGATTCTCGGCGGCGCGGATTCGTGGTCTCATGGTTCTTCTGCGAGTCGGGCGACGCGCCCGCTCTCGCGACGAGCCGAGGAGGAGCCCCGCATGAAACTCTCGCGCCACCTCTTTCCGTCGCTGGCCCTGCTCGCGGTTTTTTGCGCGCCGGCCGACGCCGCCGACGCCGCCCATGGCAAGCGCATCGCCGAGCGCTGGTGCTCCGCCTGCCATGTGGTGACGAGCGCCCAAAAGACCGCCAACGCCGACGCGCCCTCGTTCGCCGACGTCGCCCAGCGCCGGACAGACGCAAAGGCTCTGGCCAATTTCCTCGTCGATCCGCATCCCAAAATGCCGGACATGCATCTGTCGCGGCGGGAGATCGACGATATCGTCTCCTATATCCGCAGCCTCGACCCACGCCCGCGCGCGCCCGAGCCGGGCATAGACCGCTATGAGCGGCCGAAGAACGGGTGAAGCGACAGAGCGCGCCTTCCATGATAGGCTCTGCGCCATGATCCTCGGCCGGAGCCGCTCATGAAGGTCGAATTGACTCCCGACGCCGCCCAGGTGGAAGCCGCGCTGGCGGCCGGCCGCTTCGCGAGCGCGGAAGAGGCGATCCGTTACGCCGTCGATCGCATCAAGCTATCCGAGCTGCGCGCCGAACTGGCCGCGGCCGAGGCGGAAGGCGGAGCCATCGACGCCGACGAGGTGAAGCGCTTCGCCCTCTGATCCCGACGCTTGAAAAATTTCGCCCCGCTGGACCCCCGCCGCGCGAGGCCCTAATCAGTCCCGATCGCTCCACGGGACCCGAAACCATGGCCTATGCGGTCAAGGAAGCCTTCAAGACGCTGCAGGGGGAGGGCCGCCATTCCGGGCGGGCCGCCGTCTTCTGCCGTTTTGCCGGCTGCAACCTCTGGAGCGGCCGCGAGGCCGACCGGAACGCCGCCGACTGCCGCTTCTGCGACACGGATTTCGTCGGCGTCGATGGCGAGAATGGCGGCAAATTCGTAGATGCCGAGGCTCTCGCCGCCCATTTGGCGAGTCTCTGGGGCGAAAACCGCGAGCGGCGTTTCGTCGTCTTGACCGGCGGCGAGCCGATGTTGCAAATCGACCCCGCGCTGCTCGATGCGCTCCACGCCGAGGGTTTCGAGATCGCGATCGAGACCAATGGGACGATTCCCGTCCCGCCAGCGGTCGACTGGATCTGCGTCAGCCCCAAGGCGGGCGCGCCGCTGGTCCAGACCAGGGGCGACGAGCTCAAGCTCGTCTATCCGCAAAAAGGCGCCGAGCCGGAGCTGTTCGAAGGGCTCGCCTTCGACCATTTCCTGCTCCAGCCCATGGACGGGCCGGAGAGTTTGCGCAATACGAAAGCGGCGATCGACTATTGCCTCGCGCATCCGCGCTGGCGGTTCTCGCATCAGACGCATAAGGCCATCGGGGTGAAATGACGGTTCTGTTCGAAGTCTATCGGGAGTTCTGCTTCGAGGCGGCGCACGCCCTCTACGATCCGGATCACCCGACCGGCGGGAAATACCGCAATCTGCACGGGCATTCCTTCCGCGTGCGGGTGACTTTGCGCGGCCCGCGCCAGGACGGCGACGAATGGGTCATGGATCTCGGCAAGCTCGGCGCGCGGCTGCAGCAGCTGCGCGAGCGTCTGGACCATTCCTTCCTCAATGAGCTGGAAGGCCTCGGCAAGCCGACGCTCGAAAATCTCTGCGTCTATATATGGAAGGACCTCGAGCCCTCGCTGCCGGCGATCCACGAGGTCGGCATTTTCCGCGACACCTGCAATGAAGGCTGCGTGCTGAAGAAGCAGTGAGGGCGCCCACCCTTCCCTTCAGGGGGAGGGTCCGATCGCGAAGCGGTCCGGGGTGGGGTGCAACGGCAAAGACTCGGGGCGTCACCCCCTCCCGAGCGCATTCGCGCGCCCCCCTTCGAGGACTATCGGATTCATGCATCGCGAAACGGTGCAGCCGTCTTGGCCGGGCTTGTCCCGGCCATCCACGCCAAGCGGTTGACAAAGCCAAATGAAAGCGCCTGCCATCGACGGATTCGTCCCTGGCAGCTGCTTCCGCGTCACGCCGAATTTTCAAGCCGCCGCGGCGTCCTGGCGTGGGTGGCCGGGGACAAGCCCGGCCAAGACGCCGGGGGATCGGATCTCGCCCCGCCCATTTGCAAATCCGCGCGAAAAATTGCAGTTTCCGCGCCAGATTTGGACGGCCGCCCTCCCCGCGGCCGCGCCTCAAAGCCGACAACCCCCATAGCTCCGTCATCCGACCGACCTTCGTCGGCGCGGCGGCGCGTTTTTCGCTCTGCGCTGGCGCGGCGACTATAAAGGAGACAATCGCGTGAGCCTCGCTTGCGGGATCGATTTTGGAACCTCCAACTCCTCCGTCGGCTATATGGCCGAGGGCGAGCCGAGGCTCGTTCCGCTCGAGGGCGACAGCGTCTCGCTGCCGAGCGCGATTTTCTACCCCGCCTATGGCGGCAAGCTCGGCTTCGGCCGCTCCGCCATCTCGCTCTATATCGACCGCGAGAACGGCCGCCTGTTTCGCGCCATCAAGAGCATTTTGGGCGGCTCGCTCATTCACGAAACCACCGCCGCCGGCGGCAAGCGCGTCGCCTTCACGGCGATATTGGGCAGCTTTCTGCGCCATTTGAAGGACAAGACCGAGCTGAACGCCGGAGCGCCGATCGAGAACGCCGTGCTCGGCCGCCCGGTCTTCTTCGTCGACGATGACGAAGCCGCCGATCGCACCGCGCAGGAGCAGCTCGCCGCGGCCGCCCGCGCGCAGGGCTTCAAGGACGTGCTCTTCCAATATGAGCCCATCGCCGCCGCGCTCGATTACGAGCGGCGCATCGAGCGGGAGGAGATCGCGCTGATCGCCGACATTGGCGGCGGCACCTCCGATTTCTCCATTGTGAAGGTCTCGCCGAAGAATCGGCGCAAGATCGACCGCAAGGACGATATTCTCGCCAATGCCGGCGTCCATGTCGGCGGCACCGATCTCGACTATCGGCTGAGCCTCAAGCAGGTCATGCCCTTGTTCGGCTATCAGACGCGGCAGAGGAAACGTCCCGAGCTCGATCTGCCCAATGGCTATTTCCACGATCTCGCGCAATGGCATCGCATCGCCTTCCTCTATAATAACAAGAGCCTCGAGGAGCTGAAGCAGTTGCGCGCCATCGCCGCCGAGCCGGAGAAGGTCGAGCGATTCATCAAGGCCATAGACGATCGCGCCGGCCATCGCGTCGCGGGCGATGTGGAGGAGGCGAAGATCATCCTCTCCGAGGCGGCGACCGCGGCGATCGACCTCGCCTATCTGGACGAGGCGCTGCTGATAGAGACGTCGCGCGCGCTGTTCGAGGAGACCATCGCCAATGAATGCCGCAAGCTCACCGATTGCGTCGCGCGCTGCCTGAAAGCGGCAGGCATAAAGGCCGCGGAAGTCGATACGGTGTTCTTCACCGGCGGCAGCACGTTCATTCCGGCGATCGAGCGCGCCTGTCTCGTGCATACGCCGCAGGCCAAGATCGTGCGCGGCGACAAATTCGCCAGCGTCGGCGTCGGGCTGACGATCGATTCGGGATTGAAATTCGGCTGAGCCACGCTCAACCCGCCACAGGAAATTCGGCGGCGCCGGATAAATCCACCTCCACGCGCAGCCCGCCGAGCGCCGAGCGCGAGAAGCGCATATCGGCGCCATAGGCGTCGAGAACGTCCTGCACGATGGCGAGGCCGAGGCCGGCGCCGCCGGTCTCGTCGAGACGGCCGCCGCGACGGCGGATCAGCGCCTCGCTGCCCTCCGGCAGGCCCGGCCCGTCATCCTCGACGATAAAAAGCCCGCCCCCGAAAGAGATGCGAATGCGCTCGCGTGCGTGGCGGGCGGCGTTCTCCATGAGATTGCCGAGAATCTCCATCAGATCGACGCGATCGACGGCGATGCGCGCCTTGGGCGCGATGCGCATTTCGAAACGCGCCTCGGTCCCCGCCGAGGCGAGCGTGCGCGCCAGCGCGTCCACCACTTCGGCGACCGGCGTCGGCGCGCCGCCGCGCGCGACGCCGCGGCTGCGCGCCCGCGCCAGCTCGCGCGCGACATGGCGATGCATGGCGTCGCCGATGCGATCGAGCGAGCGCGCGATCTCGGTCTCGCCCTTCTCCCGCAAGAGCCGCGCATCGGCGGCGAGCGCGGTGAGCGGCGTCTTCAAGCCATGGGCGAGATCGGAGGCGCGATTGCGCGCCCGCTCTATTTCCTTGTCGCGCTCGTCGAGCAATCCGTTCACCTCGTCGATGAGCGGCCACACCTCCGGCGGCGCCGGCGAATCGAGCCGGCGACGACGCCCCTTGGCGATCTCGCTCACCGCAACGCCGAGGCCCGCGAGCGGCGCGAGGCCGAGCCCGACCTGAATCCAGGTGGCGAAGGCAAGGCCGATCGCGATGAGAAGGAGCGCGGCGAACAGCTCCGCCGCAAAAGCGTCCCGCGCGCGGGCGACGCCGGAGAGATCGAGCGCCACCAGCACGCGCAGGCGCGACGCCGCCGCCCCGCCGAGCGCGACGCAACGCTCGCCGCCGAGCAGCGCATTGCCCCAAGGCCCGCGCAGACGATGATAGGCGATGCGCTCGCCGCTCTCGCAGCGGCCGGAGATTTCCAGCGCCTCCTCGCCGAGCGAGGCGGAGCGCTCGACATCGCGGCTATCGCCGCCCACCACCTGCCAATAGAAGCCCGAGCGAAAACGCGCGAAACGCGGGTCCGGCGTCGCGGTGATGACGCGCAGACGTCCATCGGAATCGACCGCGAGATCGGAGACGAGCTGACGGACATAGGTCTCTATGTCGTCGTCCATCGTGCGCTCGACATGATGCTCGAACAGCAGCACCAGCACGAAGCCGGCGAGCGCCAGCGCGCCGGCGATGGCGGCGGCTCCGAAGAGAAACAGCCGCAGGCGCAGCGAGCGCGTTCTCATCGGTCGAGATCGGGCATCAGATAGCCGAAGCCGCGCTTGGTCTCGATCGCCTGCGCGCCGAGCTTCTTGCGCACGCGGCCGATCAGCACTTCCACGGCGTTGGAGCTCTGCTGGTCATGGCCATAGACATGCTCGGCGAGGTCCGATTGCGGAACCACCTGCCCGCGCCGATGCAGAAGATAGGCGACGAGACGATATTCGATCGCCGTCAGCTCGACCGCGGCGTCGTCGATCTTGATGGTCATGCTGCGCTCGTCGAGCGAGAGCGCGCCATTGCGCGTCACCGAGGAGGCGTGGCCGGCCGAGCGGCGAATGACGGAGCGCAGCCGCGCCAGCAATTCCTCCGGCTGGAAAGGCTTGGGCAGATAATCATCGGCGCCTGCGTCTATGCCGGCGACGCGCTCGCTCCAGGAGCCGCGCGCGCTCAAGGCCAGGACCGGCATGCGGCGGCCCTGCTCGCGCCAGCGCTCCAGCACGGCGAGCCCGTCGAGCCCCGGCAGGCCGAGATCGAGAATGACGGCGGCGAAATTTTCCGTATCGCCGAGAAACCAAGCCTCCTCGCCATTGGCCACGATATCCACGACATAGCCCGCCGCGCGCAGAGCTTTCGCTACGTCGCGGGAAATGCGCTCGTCGTCTTCCACCAGCAAAATTCGCATGAGCAGGGGCTGCGGTGCTATGCTCCGCTCGAACTTCGATCGTCGCGTCAGCGTCGAGTTCGAGCTCGTCAGCTTTTCGTCAGCTTCGATAAGCGAAATTGCGCGCCGACGCAAAGACCGGTTCCAGGCGGAATGAACATACAAAAGTTTCAGCATCTTGCCGTCATCGTCGGAATGGCCGGCGCGCTCCTCGCGAGCGTGGCCCGCGCCGCCGACGAGGTCTCCATCCCGCTTCGCGAGCAGGACATTCAAGCCGCCGGCATAGAAACGAAGCCGGTGGAGAAAAGCTCCGGCTCCGACGAGCTCGTCGTTCCCGGAACAGTGACGGTTCCGCCGCAGCAATTGCGCATGGTGGCGACGCCCGCCGCCGGCCTCGTCGAGACTCTGCTGGTCTCGCCGGACGAGGAGGTGAAAGCCGGCGATCCGATCGCGACCCTCAAAAGCTCCGAGCTGATCGAGGCGCAGCGCGCCTTTCTGCAGGCCGCCGCCGACGCCGCGCTCGCCAGTGAGAAGCTGCGCCGCGACGAGCAGCTGCACAAAGAGCGCATCATCGCCGAGCGCCGCCTTCTGGTCACGCGCGCGGAAGCCGCGCAGGCGCGCTCCGTGCTGGACGAGCGCGGCCAATTGCTGGCGCTGGACGGCATGAGCGAGCAGGCGATCGAATCGCTGCGCAAGGAGCGCAAGATGGGCGCGGCGCTCACCGTGCGCGCGCCCATGTCCGGCGTCATTCTGGCGCGGCATGCGACGGTCGGCGATCGCCTGATGGCCTCGGCGCCGCTCGTCACCATCGCGCGGCTCGATCCCATTTGGGTCAATCTGCAAGTTCCCATCGGCCGCGCCGCCGGGCTCGACCGCACGGATAAGGTCGTGCTGCCGAGCCATGGCGTCGAGGGAAAGCTGATCCGCATCGGCCGGACCGCCGATCCGGCGACGCAATCCATCACCGCGGTCGCGGAATTCTCGCCCGGCAAATCGCCGGTTCGCCCCGGACAGGCGGTGCAGGCTATTCTGCGCATCAAAGGAACCGGCGGGACGCTCTGGCGCGTGCCGGCCGACGCCGTGGTCCATTTCCGCGACAAAGACTGGGTATTTCTGCGCTCTGCGGATGGTTTCCGCGCCGTGCCGGTCAATCTCGTCTCGGAGACGCCGCAATATGCGTCGATCCAAGGACCGCTCGCCGTCGCCGATCAGGTGGCCACGCGAGGCATGCTGACGCTGCTCGCCGAGCTTGCGGCGAAAGACCCGAGCGCTAAGTGAGCGAAACGCGACATGCTCGATAAACTCATCCAAGCGGCGCTGGGCCAGCGGCTCCTGGTCTTTCTCGCGGCGATCGCTCTCGCCGCCTGGGGCGCGCACGCCTATTCCAAGCTGCCGATCGACGCTTTTCCGGACGTCGCGCCGGTGCAGGTGCTGGTCTCCATGCGCGCGCCCGGCCTGACGCCGGAGGAGCTGGAGAACCGCGTCACCGCGCCGATCGAGATCGCCGCGCGCGGCATTCCCAATCTCGTGCGCATGCGCTCGACGACGCGCTATTCCGTGGCGCTGCTCACTTTCGAGTTCGGCGAGGGCACGGATATTTTCTGGGCGCGCACGCAAGTGAACGAGCGCCTCGCCTCGGTCGCCGATCAGCTGCCGGCGGGCGCCTCGGGCGGGCTCGCGCCCATTGTCACCCCGCTCGCCGAAATGCTGATGTTCACCCTCGTCGGCGGCGGCCTCACGCCGACAGAGCAGCGCAGCCTCGTCGATTGGACCATTCGCCCCGCATTGCGCGGCCTGCTCGGCGTCGCCGACGTCAATGTGCTCGGCGGCTTCGTGCGCACTTTCGAGGTCGCGCCTTCGCCCTCCGCCATGGCGGCGCGCGGCATCACCGTGAAGATGCTGAAGGACGCGCTCGAGGAGAACAACCGCAACGACGGCGCCGGCCGCGTGCGCGATGGCGAGGAGGCGCTGCTGGTGCGCGCCGAGGGACGGCTGCGCACGCTCGACGACATACGCTCGGTGGTCGTCGCCGCGCGGTCGACCGGAATCGTGCGCGTCGGCGATGTGGCGGAGGTGCGCAATGGCGCGCTGGCCCGCAATGGCGTCACCACGCGCAATGGCGAGGACGAGGCCGTATGGGCGCTGGTGCTGGGCCTGCGCGGCGCCGACGCCAGCACCGTCGTCTCCGGCGTCAAGGCCAAGCTCGAGGAGCTGAAGCCGCGCCTGCCGGAAGGCGTGAAGGTCGATATCTTCTACGATCGCAGCGAGCTCATCTCCAAAGCCGTGTGGACGGTGCAGAAGGTGCTGATCGAGGCCATCGTCCTCGTCGTCATTCTGCTGTTCCTCTTCCTCGGCAATCTGCGCGCGGCGCTGGTCGTCTCGCTGATCCTGCCGCTCGCCGCGCTCTCCACCTTCGCCATCATGCGGCTCTATGGGCTCTCGGCCAACATCATGTCGCTCGGCGGCCTCGCCATCGCCATCGGCATATTGGTCGATTGCGCCGTCGTCGTCGTCGAGAATGTCGAGCATCGCCTCGCCGGAATGGAAAAGGCCGATCTGCAAGACCGCGTCCGCATCACCTATGAGTCGACGCGCGAGGTCGCCGGCCCGCTCGTCTCCGGCGCGGTCATCATCATCACCGTCTTTTTGCCGCTGCTCTCGCTCGAGGGGCTCGAGGGGCGGCTGTTCGCGCCGGTCGCGCTCACCATCGCCTTCGCCATGGGCTCGGCGCTCATACTCTCGCTCACAGTGGTGCCGGCGCTCGCCGCCACTCTGCTGCGCGCCGGCGGCAGCGACGAGCCCTGGCTGGTGCGCAAAATCTCCGCCTTCTACGATCCGCTGCTGGAGCGTGCGCTGCGCCGGCCCATGGTCGTCGGCGCGGCCGTGACCATCGGCCTCGCTCTGGCGCTGCTCGCCTCCAACCACATCGGCCAGACCTTCATGCCGGTGATGGACGAGGGCACGCCCGTCATCACCGTGCGCAAGCATCCGACCATCAGCGTCGACATGACCGCCGAGACCGATATGCGCATAGAGCGCGCGCTGATGGCGCGCGTGCCGGAGATCAAGGGCGTGATGGCGCGAGCCGGCGCCGACGAGCTCGGCATCGACCCCGTCGGCCTCAATGAGACCGACATGTTCCTGACGCTCGCGCCGATGGACAAATGGCGCGAGCCGAACATGGCCTGGCTGCTCGGCGAGATGCGCCAGGTGCTCGACAGCTTCCCCGGCATTTCCTACGCCTTCTCGCAGCCGATCGACATGCGCGTGCAGGAGATGATCATCGGCGCGCGCGGCGATGTGGTGGTGAAAGTCTTCGGCGACGACATAGACGAGCTGAACCGCCTCGCGCGTGAGATCGCCGGAACATTGCGCAAGATCGACGGCTCGCGCGACGTCTTCGCGCTGCAGAATGACGGAATGCGCTATCTCACCGCGCGCATCGATCGCCTGGCCGCCGGCCGCCTCGGCCTCAACGCCAGCGAAATTCAGGACGGATTGCGCGTATGGGTGGACGGCACGCAGGTCGGCCTCGTGCTCGAAGGCCCGGTCCGCACGCCGCTCGTCATTCGCGGCGATCCGGTGTCGCGCCGCTCGCCGGTGGATTTCGCACGCGTGCCGGTGGTCTCCGGCGACGGCAAGGTGGTGGAATTGTCGCAGCTCGCCGACATACGCGCAGAGAACGGCCCTATACAGGTTATTCGCGAGGAGGCGCGGCGCTACGCCACCGTGCTCTCCAATGTCACGGGACGCGATCTCGTCGGCTTCGTCGACGAGGCCAAGGCCGCAGTCGCCAAGGAGGTGCATACGCCGCCGGGCTATGAGCTGGTCTGGGGCGGGCAGTTCGAGAATCAGCAGCGCGCCTCGGCGCGGCTCGCCATCGTCGTGCCGCTGGCGCTGGGGCTCATCTTCCTGCTGCTCTATCTCACCTTCGGCTCCATGTCGCAGGCGGCGCTGGTCTTCTGCAACGTGCCTTTCGCGGCGATCGGCGGCGTCATCGGCCTTTGGCTCTCCGGCGAGTTCCTCTCCGTGCCCGCTTCCGTCGGCTTCATCGCGCTCATCGGCATCGCCGTGCTCAATGGCGTCGTGCTGATCTCCTATATCAACAAGCTGGTCGCCGAGGGCCGCGCCGTGCATGACGCGGTGCGCGAAGGCGCCCGGCGCCGCATGCGCCCGGTGCTGCTCACCGCAACCATCGCCGCGCTCGGCCTCGCGCCCTTCCTCTTCGCCAAGGGTCCGGGCGCGGAAATCCAACGGCCGCTCGCCATCGTCGTCATCGGCGGCCTCGTCACCGCCACCGCGCTCACGCTGCTGCTCTTGCCCATTCTCTACGATCGCTTCGACTTCAAGCGTCTGCTGCGCAAGCGCGCCGCGACGCAGCCCGCCACGACCACGGCGCCGGACTCCCGCTGGCGGATTCAGCGTCGATGAAAACCATGCGCTGCATTCCTCCGCTTCTTTCGACCACGCTCGTCCTTCTCCTCGCCGCGAGCGCGGCCGCGCAGACGCAGCCCAAGCTCACCGTCTCGCCGCTGCCGCCGGGCATAGAAGCGAAGGCGAAGCAGAAACCAAAGCAGAAGCCGCCGGGCAAGCCCTTCGGCCTCGTGCTCACGCGTCATCTCGATCAGGCGATCGGCATAGATGCGCAGAGCGCCGCGCTGGAAGCGCAACGCCGCGCCGTGGCCTCACGCTACGCCCAGGCCAATTCCTTCACGCCCGGCTCGCCCTATTTCGGCGGCTCGCGACAGGAGCGCGTCAAAGGCAATGTGCAGGGCTATCGCGAATCCGAGCTCGAGATCGGCATGCCGATCTGGCTGCCGGGCGAACGCGAGGCCTATGAGCTCAATGTCACCGCCGGCGTCGCCGAGATCGTCGAGCGTCTGGCGCTGCGCCGGCTCGATGTCGCGGCGCTGGTGCGCGACGCCTGGTGGACGGCGCAGCGCCAGACGCT
>NZ_LUUM01000018.1:0-4487 GCF_001644125.1 Methylosinus sp. R-45379 | reverse complement strand
TTTCTTCGAGCTCGGCGGCCATTCGCTCACCGTGATGCAATTGGTCGCGCGCGTGTCGAACATGCTGAATGTCAGTCTGCCGATTTCTCTCGTGTATCGGAACGATAGGCTCGCGGTCCTCGCGGAGACCGTGGATCTGATGAAGGCGCTGAACCCATCCCACAGCGATCGAGCTTCGTCGGCCGCCGCTTTCGAAGAATTCGAAATATGAACGCCATGGAGCTCATGTGCGAGACCCATTCTCGACGCATATTGGTCCGCCTCGATGATGGTCGCCTGCGGGTCGAGGCTTCCGTCGGCGCGCTGCCGGCGCGCCGGCGAGCAAAATTGGCGCAGAGAGCTCGGAGCGGCGCATGAGTGATGGAGGTAATGAAATGGATGCGCCGCGCACAACCGCTCTGCATTTGTGGCGCGTGTTCGCGGCGTCGAAGACCGCCTTGACGTTGTCGATCGCGACCGGGCTGATCGCAGGCGTGAGCAGCGCTCGGCTCTTGACCTTCATCACCCATGCGCTCGAAAGCGGGGGGCGCGGGACGTTCGAGCTCGCCGCCAGCTTTTTCGCGCTCTGCTTCGTCGCGCTCGCGTCGAGCGCCGTCTCGCTGATCCTATTGTCGCGGATCGCCCAGGAAAATCTCTACAGCCTTCGTCTGTGGCTCAGCCGTTGCATTCTTGCGGCGCCGCTGCGTCAGGCGCAGGCTCTGGGAGCGCATCGCCTGATGGCCGCGCTCACGAGGGATATCGACAGCGTCGTGGTCGCTCAAGAGGTATTGCCGGCTCTGTTCATCGAAGGCTCCAAGGTCGTCGCCGTCTTCGTCTATCTATGGATGCTGTCGCCTCCGCTTTTTCTTATCACCGCGATCTATGTGATCGTCACCATCGTCGGTCTGCAAGCGCCGCAAAAATGGGCCTTGCGATGGCTGGAACGGGCGCGGCAAACCGAAAATGCGATGTTCAATCATTTCCGCGCGGCCACAGAAGGCGGCAAAGAGCTGAAGATGAACGCGCGGCGCCGGCGCGCCTTTCTGGACGATGAATTGCGCGAAACGGCGGGCGCGCTCAAGACGCAGAGAATCAAAGCGCTGGTGATTTTCGTCCTGATCGACCGCTGGGCTGAAACGCTATTCTATCTATTGCTCGGTCTCGTTCTCTTCGTCGTTCCGCGCTTTCAAGCAGCGTCGTCCGAGACGCTGACGGGCTTCACCCTCGCGATCCTGTTCCTCGGAGGCCCTCTATCCTTGGTCGGCGGCTGGCTGCCCAACATAGGCAAGGGCGTCGTAGCCCTACGCAACATCGAAGCGATGGGCTTGCGTCTGACGGCGGAGGCGGAAGTCGCCGCTGACGCGCCGCTGGCGTTTCGCCAGTCGCGGCCCGGCGTTCTGGAGCTCGAAGGCGTCACGCATCGATATATGAGCGAGAATGACGACGTGGGATATCGGCTCGGCCCGATCACGCTTCGTATCGAGCCGGGAGAGCTCATATTCGTCACCGGCGGCAACGGCAGCGGCAAGACGACGCTGGCTCTGCTCGTTCTGGGTCTTTTTCCACCCGACGCCGGCGCCGTTCGGCTGGGAGGAACGCTCGTCACTCATGACAATCGCGAGGCATATCGGCAGAATTTCTCCGCTGTCTTCGCGGACGCGTTTATTTTCGACTCGTTGCTGGGCTATGCCGGCGCAAAAGCGCAGGAGCGCGCGCAGGAACTGTTGGAGCTTCTCGATCTCGACAAGAAGCTGCGTATCGAGAACGGACGGCTTTCCACGGTGGATCTGTCGCGCGGACAGCGCAAGCGATTGGCGCTGCTGACCGCTTATGTCGAGGATCGCCCCTTCTATTTGTTCGACGAATGGGCGGCCGAGCAGGATCCCCCGTTCCGGGAGCTGTTCTATCGCAAGCTTTTGCCGGAGCTGAAAGCGCTCGGCAAGACGGTCATCGTGATCACGCATGACGACCGCTATTTTCACTTCGCCGACCGCGTGCTCCACATGACATCTGGACAGATCGAGGCGTTTTCCAGAGCCGATGAAACATTTCGCGCCGATCGCGAGGAGCGCTTGCAACATGCGTAAGGCGATGCGTCGTTCGGGCGTTCTCATCGTCGCCGCTCTGCTGGCGGGAGCGGCGACACTCGTTGGAGTCGTGCGTCTGCCTCTCCCCTGGGAGGGCGGCTCGCATGTTGTGCCGGGGCTCGGCGAGGCTGTCGTGGTGGAGTTCGACTCGGTCGGCGTTCCGCATATTCGCGCAACGAGCCGAACCGACGCCTACGCCGCCCTGGGCTATGCGACGGCGCGCGATCGCCTGTTTCAGATGGACATGCTCCGCCGCAAGACCGGCGGACGATTGGCTGAGATTTTCGGCTCTGCTTTGGTGAAGGACGACAGTTGGAGCCGCGCGATGGGGTTCGAACGTCTCGCAGGCGCCATCTTGCGACAGCTTCCCGCCGAACAGGGAGCGGCGCTGACGGCCTATGCGGCCGGCGTCAATCAAGCGATGCGCGACGCTTTGGCATGGCCTTGGGAGTTTACTGTTCTAGCGTATGCGCCGGAGCCATGGCGTCTGCAGGACAGCATTCTGGTTGCATTGAATCTGGCGGATTTGTCTTATTCGGCAGATCAAGAGCGCGCGGCCAGCGTCATGCGCGCGGCCTTGCCCGAGGCCGTCGTCGATTTCCTGACGCCGGACGGCGATTGCTACAATGAGATGCTCGCGCCACGAACGCCCGAACGCTGCACGCCGGGCGCGCTTCCGGCGCGAGAGATAGAGCAGCTGATGCGCGAGGCGGGAGGACGCGAGAGAAGCGCGGGCTTGGTTCAGAACGAACGTGCGCCGCGCGGCTCCAATGGCTGGGTCGTTGCGCGGGGGAAGACGCGCGACGGCCGCGCGATCCTCGCCAATGACATGCATCTGTCGCTCGAGACGCCCAACATCTGGTATCAAGCCGACCTCGCCTATGGTTCACGGCGGGTGGAAGGCTTGACCTTGCCGGGCTTGCCGATGGTGATCACGGGGACGAATGGGCGCGTCGCCTGGGGCCTGACCAGCGTCGAGGGCGATTTCGCCGATTTGGCCCGCCTGCGCAGAGATGCGGCCGAGCCGTCGAAATATCTCACGTCCGATGGCGCGCGTGAGTTTTCGGCGCGTGTGGAGCGCATCGGCGTGCGCGGCGCGCCGGAGATCGTGCTGCAGGTCAAAGAGACGATCTGGGGGCCGGTTCTACCCGAGCCGCTTCTCGGCGAGGAGGTCGCTCTCCGGTGGACGATGCTGGATCCGATCGCAACCAATCTCGACCTGATGGACATGGACAGCGTCGCGACCGCCGCGGAGGCCGCGCCGGTCATGCGCGGCGCGGGCGTTCCACCGCTCAATGCTCTTCTTGCGGACAGTTCCGGCTCGGTCATGTGGACGCTGATGGGGAAAATCCCAAAGAGACGCGGTCTGAGCGGCCTCTTCGCCGAATTTTGGGATGACGGCTCGGTCGGTTGGGACGGCTATTATTCACAACAAGAATTGCCCAGCATCGTCGATCCCGCGTCCGGCTACATCGTCAGCGCCAATCAGCGCATGCTCGGCGCCGCCGATTTCGCGCCGAAGATCGGCCACGACTATTCGGGCGGCTTCCGCGCCTGGCGAATCGACCAGCGCCTGAACGAGTCTTCGCGCATCGACGAGAGCGACATGGCGGCGCTTCAACTCGACGCCTCCACGGAATTCTACCGCTATTATCAGACTCTGGCGCGGCGCGCATTGAACGCTCCCGAGAGCGAGGGCGACAAAGACGCCGCCGCACTGATCCACGCGCTCGAAACCTGGGACGGGCGCGCGGAGGACAATAGTCTCGGGTTGCCGCTGATCGTCGAATTCCGAAACTCGCTGATCGACGCCGTTCTGTCGCCGCTCTTGGCGCGATGCCGCGCGCTGGAGCCGGGCTTCGTCTATGAATGGAGCAATGCGGACGTCCCCGTACAACGCATTATCGACAGCGGACGGGCCGAACTTTTGCCGGATCGCGATACGCATCGCGATTGGCCGCATTTTTTGCGCGCCGTGCTGAGGGAGAGCGCGCGGCGTCTGGCGCAGTCCAATGGACGCCGTCCTGTCGACGATCTTCGGTGGGGAGAGGCGAACAGGGTCGAAATCCGTCATCCGCTTGCCGCCGCGACGCCGTTGCTGGCTCCCGTTCTGAACATGCCGCGCGTTCCCGTTGCGGGATGTAGGCAATGTGTCCGGTTTTACTTTGCGGATGCGGGCAAGAGCTCGGGAGCAAATGCGCGCATGGTCGTCGCGCCGGGGCGCGAGTCGGAGGGCTTGATGCAGATGGCGGCCGGCCAATCTGGGCAGTTCGGATCTCCGCATTATGCGGACAGGGAGATGGACTGGGTCGCCGGACGGTCGCGGCCGTTTCGCGCCACAAATTTCGACGGCAGGATGATTTTGAATCCTGCACGGTAATTCCGTGAATTAGACAGTCGTCGTTCTTGGTTGCGGGGACA
>NZ_LUUM01000017.1:0-1327 GCF_001644125.1 Methylosinus sp. R-45379 | reverse complement strand
CGGAGGCGACAAGGGAGGGGGCGGAATCGATCGGCGGTATCACACGTCACAAAATTATAAACGAGCCGACAACCGCTTTTGTAGAGCATCCAACATAGTAGCTGCTCTAAATTCAAAGCTAGAACTCAAAATTTTTACTTCATCACTCGCCAAGCGCTCCTGAAAGAATCGCCGCAACTGGGATTTGTCTGGCAAAGTGGTTAGCCCCAACTCTCTCTGGATAAACAAACGTGCTTCATCATCCAACAGGTCCTCTATCACAACAACACCGTCAACAAGCTGGTTAACTGTTACGATTTGACTAACACCAATTCCATATTCTCTAACATATCTATCTCGTTCTGAAAGCCCTTGCCGATCGCCGTCGAGGACGAAAAGGAAATTGAGATTCCATCCAACATGTAGAGCTGCAAGCGCCCCGAAAGTCCCCGCCCCGGTTGCCGGAATGAGCGGCAAATCATCACGCCGCAATAACATCGAACAATAACGAATAATATAATAATCAGACTTTCCTTCAATAATAACAGAAGCACGACGAATATCAAAACGAGACGGAACCACATCAAGCCTGTCAAATATTGGCTGAAAATAGCTTGTTTTATTTGGATATTTATTAACAAAAGATAGATATGTCTCTACTCTTATATCTAGAGACTCATCATCAAAAGACACAGCATCCAAAACTGTGTTTATAGTAGCGTCAGCTCTATTTGTAACAATATATGTTTGCTCAAGCCACTTTGGTTCAATCATGTAATGGCTATGTGTCGTGTAAATTAGAGTATGCTCCCCCTGCGCAATTTCAGGAAAGCTCTCTATCAATTTTTGCTGTGCAGCAGCATGCAAATTAGATGCAGGCTCGTCAAATAAAAATAAAAGATGTCCCGCACTACTTCGCGCAACCCTAAATTTGGTGAAAAGCATAAACGCAAAAAACCACCGAAATCCAAGAGATCTGTCATTAACATTAAAACGACGCGCTCCATCCTTGATTTGGAAGCTTATATAGACATCATGCGTATTTGTTTTGAAGAAAACACCCCGCGCATCCCTCTGCTCTCCTTCCGCCACTTGATGAGAGATAATTATTTCTTTTCCTTTGGCATTTTCCCCGAAAATGTGATCCCAGCGACCGAATACGAGTTTCGTCACTGCGGCACTGGCCCGGTCCATTACCTGCTGAATTTTGTTCCTATCCTCGTGCTGCATCCAGGCACTGAAAAATTCAGTGTCGGTCCGAAGACAAGTTGAATCGGATGAATCGCTTGTGATTCAATGAGGCGGTCTGATTCTCGCGGAGACCGCCGATGTGGACGAATGAAAATCG
>NZ_LUUM01000016.1:0-5558 GCF_001644125.1 Methylosinus sp. R-45379 | reverse complement strand
GCCGGGGCGAATATAGCCATAGCCCGTGGCCGGATTGTCGGGCTTGACGCCGAGCGTGACGATATAGCCGGCCGTGGCGGCGGCCGCCGCCTTCTTGCACAGAGCGACGAGGCCTTTGGGGTCGCGCACCACATGATCGGCGGCGAGCACGACGACGATGGTCTGCGGCGAGCGGCGCGCGGCGACGCCGGCGGCGACGGCGACCGCGGCGGCCGAATCACGCCGGGTGGGCTCGAGGACGACATCGGCCGAGGCGCCGATGGCGCGCAGCTGATCGGTGACGAGGAAGCGATAATCGGCGTTGGAGATGATGACGGGCTTGTCGAACGCCTCGTCCGACAGCGTCTGAATGGTCGTCTGGAAGGTCGACAGCTCGCCGACGAGCGGAATGAATTGCTTCGGGAGCGTCTCCCGCGATTCGGGCCATACGCGCGTGCCCGCCCCGCCGCACATTATGACCGGCAGTATCTTCGTCATGTCTCGCCTTCCAGTCGAGGCAATGAAAGTGAAGCGACGGGGCCAATCACCTACCTGCCATTGGCCCAAAGAGTTCGGCCAACCTCTACTATTAAGACCGGTTTTTAGGTTATTGCTGCAGGGATGGCAAGAGCGTCAGCGTCGACCAGCAGACCCTATGAGGCGAACGGCGGCCACAGGCGCTTGATCTACAATCCGGCGCATCTTTTCGGGGTTCCCTTTAGTTGGAACGACACACTGCCCCCCTCTTAGCCGTCGCTCGCCCCCATACGATCTGTTTTCCGCCACCGTCACACTTTCCCTTCCATCGGGCGCACTAAATCATTTCCGTCCATGTGAAGATAAGCCTCGAATTTCTGCAGTGCAGCAGCCGCGTCGGCTTGGATAAATTCGTTGCCGAAAATAACGGATTGAATTATTCGGGCTGCGGGCGTACCGGAAGGCGGCCATCCTTTCGCGCAGGCGGATGCAGCACCGCGCCGGAAAGCCGGGGGGGCATACCGGTGCAGAAAGGCATGGAAAAATGGAAACTTGATCAATTCATATTGCCGCTCGGCGAAAAAAGTGAACAGTGCTCGTTCTGTATAAAAGAAAACGTGCTGGCCACAGGAAGGCACAAGGTAGTCCCAGTTCTCGCCCTGCTCTTCCCAAAACCCAGTTGAAAAGATGATCATATAAGGCTTGGCGCTGACCAGTTGCTCCAACTCAGCCATCGGATTAGCGAAATGTTCGAAGACCTCGAACGCCGTGATTATCTCCGGCATTTCTGTATAAGGTTGCGGCGTAATGAAGTAGTTCGTGAATGTTACCGGAGCATATTTGTCATAAGCGCGCATGTTGTATCCGTAATCACGCATAAGGCGGGCGAGAAGACCTGGAGCACCACCGTAATCGATGACATTTGCGGAGCAATCGAGGCCGATGTCGTCGAACAGGAGCGCTAGGCCAATCCAGTTTCTGAGTGTGCGGGAGGCGATGCCGACGTCAATATGAACGCCTGGAATCTTATAAGCCTCTTCAAGCCAGTATGGCACCTCGGTCTGCATCGAGCCGCATGCATCACAGGCGTAATAGGCAACGTGGTGACGAGCTAATACGATTTTCTTAAATCGAAAGTGCGAGTCGGCACCACACAGACGACATTTTACGGCTGGCGTGTGTTCCACGGGATTAAGGCTATCTGTACGAGTCATGAAGATCCTATTCAACATCGAGACTGCGAAGGCTGCGCGGCGCAGACGTGGACCGTCATACTGCTCGCAAGCTGTTAAGAATCACGGGGGCGTGATCATGCAGTTCCTCGACCTTAATAGCTATACGAAACATCGGCCGACCGTCCTGCTGGCCCGCTCGCAGGCATGTGCGAATGATCAGTGTCGCGCCTTGTACATAGGCATGGCTCCATTCGCTGCCCTCAAGAGAGAGTTGAGTTCCCGGCGGCGTGAAGAGACGAAGTTCAAATACTTGGATTTCGTCGTTGGTATACGCGGGAATGTCAAAAATGCACGGTGCGCCCCCGTTGTAACTTAGTCGCAGCGCGCCGGCTTCGGAGACGATACCGGCACGGGTGAAAGGGTACCGCGCGATCTGTGCTAGATTCGGATGCATTAGAAGGTCTTTAGGTAGTCGCTGTTCAGCATGTGCTTTCGCCGCCTCAAAAAGTAACTTGTCATACCTATTTCTGGCACATATAGCGTTGATCATTTCTTGCGAATACAGCATTTGCTTAGCCGGTTTACGTAGGTGCGGTAGAGGCCGATCGCTTACACAATCAAACAAACGCACAAGTGAGAGATCAAGATACTCGTGCAAGACGAAATCAAGTGTTTCTAACTTAGATAGCGCGGTATCTAGCATCTCATCATCGACTGCGCAGGAGTAATATTCGCAGGTTGAATGATAAAATGCACGATGATCTCCCGCTTTAATCGCAGCCGATATGCGATCGGTAACGCTAAAACCGAGCATGCGTGTTTGGAGATTATCGATGTCGAAATTCCGGCTAATGAAATAACTGAGCGGCACCTCCGTGCCTAAAAAGCGGTGGTCGGGATGTCCATCTTCACTATAAATATGATTTAGAAATGATATACAGCGATCACGTGGATTACGAAGGATCGTTTTCACTCTGCGCTGCGAATCAATTGCATTGATAAGATATAGTGCAACATGTCCGTCAATCACACAAAAATGGCGCAGAAATGACTGATAGAAAAAGATGGTAAACGGATCCGCCTCACAATACGCATCTGCAAAATGTTCGCGAAGATACTGCTTGACCGACGTGCCTGCAGTCTTCGGAATATGCAAGAAAAACTGCCTCTCTCCGGCCTCGCTCACGGAACCTGACAATATCGTTGCTTCGCCATTGATAGCTATCACCACGCTCTTCCTCCAGCCATGTAGCCTGCGTTGTGTCCAGCATACCCAACCGCATTATTTCGGTGTGGTCCCGAATACTGATGACGCGGGTGGGCATAGTGTTACCTAACATCAAGCCGCACATCTAGCCCGGAAAATTCATCGTAGGTTGGCGGGTTTGTTACAGCCTTTTGATTTAGCGTAGAGTTCGGGTGTCGAATCCAATTCGCGCCATTTCGAAGCCGCCACGCCCGCCATGAACGATTTTACCCTGCCGCTTTCCGGCCTGTCACCTGTTTCCGGTAAGACCGTCGTCGCCAAATTCGACGGCGGCCTCTTGTCCTCCAATGGCGGCGTGCTGCTGCTGCGTGAAATCGAGCAGCGACTGCGCGTCGCCGAGCGGCTCGCCGACATCATGCGCTTTCGCCTGCTCATGATCGGCGCCAGCTATGAGGACGGCAACAACGCCTCGGCTCTGCGCAGCGATCCGATCTTCGTGATCGCGCAAGGCGTCGCGCCGTCCGTGCGCGAGCTCGCATCGTTGGACAAATTGGCCGCGACCGAAGGGGAGGAGTTCATGCCGATGCTCGTTCCGCAAAAATGGCGAAGCCGAGTATCGCTGATCAATTCACTCCTGAAAAGTGTCACCCTCGTTTGAACCCGGCCGATCCCACTATCGGCCCGGGCCGGAATGGCGTTGCAGAACATCATCGTCGCGAGCGCGAACGTGAGCGCCGCGACGAGGCGGTGATGGAAGGTCACGGGATGTCCTCGGGTTGCGAAGGGATAGCCTCTGCCGCGCTCTTTCTTGCGGGGAGTCGGGGAGGTGTGCTTTATGAGGGATACGACAGCCGAGCCAGCGTCGCAGCTGTTCGCGCCATGTCTATGCGATCCATGGGATAACAAATGCCGAGATGCTACTCAGAGATTTTCGCCGACCTTTCCGATGAAGAATTCATCTTTCTTCTTGGACTCGGCCGGATGCCATTCGATTGGGAGCGTAGGCAAGACTTCAGTCTTTCTCGTCTACGCACCAGGATCGCTAATAGCGCTGAGTTCGAAGCAAGAAATTCGCGTAGTCCAGAACTCGTTAGCGGCGGGAATGACCTGCTTATGATACCGGATCGCGCGTTTATTGAACGCGCTTACGCGGCCGTAATTGAACGAGCACCGACGAATGTAGAAATATCTCGATGGATGTGTGAAAACCAACTTAATCCAGCTAAGATCGCTAGCGTACTTTTCTATTCGGCGGAATTCACTTCACGCCACGGCTCTCATCTGACGGATAAGCCAGACACAACGGCAGAACAGAGAATATTACAATTTAAGACTGATACAATAAATTTTGATCTATTTTGCAATTATGTCGCAAATAGAAGAGGCGCTAATGATGTTAGGCGCGTATCTAAATTGTCACGCCTAAAGAAGCAACATATAGTCGTAGCTCTAAATATATTCGCCATGGATTTCGTGGATTTAGACAAGGTATCGCACCAAATAAAAGGAATCTTAAATGTTGATGTTAATTTTAAAATCGCGTCTGCTGCTGAAATAAAGAATTCGGGCGGCGCTGATGATATTGATATATTTTTGACTAATAACAACTTTTTGCAGCACGACATTGATAAATGCCGTGACTTTCTCGCAGAGCCCCCATTCGTCACCGCATGTTGGCTGTGGGACAATCATCATCTATTTGGATTTAGTACCGATGTCGTGAGACTTTTTGATATTGTATTTCCAGCTCATTCGAACGGACAAACCTATTTGCATAGTGGTAGCGCCATCGTCGGTTCAGTAACGCCATGCTCTGTATTCCAATGGTCATCCAGTGAGGTCGTATTCTATTTCGAGCAAATCGCCGAACAGCCGCGCTCCAATGAACTATACGGCCGCTTCAACTCTTATCCCGGACGATGCCGGCTTCGTGATGGCTTTTTGCAGCGGGCTGCGGAATCCCTTCCTCCGAATAAGATCGCCGTTATTCCAGCGGCGGACAATAAATTCTTTTATATCAGTAACCAAGAGAGGTTCAATGAGATCGCTCGCTACAAAGCGATCATCTGCAACCCGATCTACAATGATGTGCCGGCGCGTGTCTTCGATGCTCTCGCTGTCGGAGCCATCCCTCTCGTGCCATACGGGCTACCCGACCTCTCACGGTGCTTCGATTCTTCGACACAACTCGCTCTACCCATAATCCCGTATATCCCCGACAATATAGATTCTCTGCGATCCGCATTGGATGCAGCAATCAAGGCTTTCGATGACGGAGGGCTGGACGGCGTCAAGCGGCGGAACCGCGCGGCGATCGACGGCCATTTCCTGCATCATCGGCTGTCGTCGATGCTGTCCGAATTGATCGCCTTAGCGAGAGTGAGCTGCTGAAACGGCCAGGTTCAATCGAGGGTGACACTTTTCTGGAGTGAATTGATCAGCGATACTCGGCTTCGCCATTTTTGCGGAACGAGCATCGGCATGAACTCCTCCCCTTCGGTCGCGGCCAATTTGTCCAACGATGCTCGCAAAGGCCAAAGCCAAAACGATCGCTCATCCGGCTAGCCGAGAGGGAGTGAGTCAGCAATTTGTCTATCGGCAGAAGCAGAAGGCAGCGAAAGCGCGGGACCAAGCGTTTGCCGTCAAGGCCGACGACGTTCTCTTCCATCTGCCGGCGACAGTGGCGTGGTTGAACAGGGTGCAGGCCGTCAGGCAGTGAC
>NZ_LUUM01000015.1:0-1946 GCF_001644125.1 Methylosinus sp. R-45379 | reverse complement strand
AGATGGGCTATCGCAAGCTCTCTGCGCGGCCGCGTCATCACTCGCAGGCCGAGGGCGCGATCGAGGATTTTAAAAAAACTTCCCCTCTCGTCTGGAGGAAATCGCGCGCGAAAAGCGCGTCGCCTCGGACAAGATAGAAATCTGGTTCGAGGACGAGGCGCGCATCGGCCAGAAAAACAAGATCACGCGTCGATGGGCGAAACGCGGATCGAGACCGAGCGCGCCCCACGATCAGCGCACCGCCTCGACCTACATCTTCGGCGCCGTCTGTCCAAAGGACGGCAAGGGCGCGGCGCTGGTCCTACCTGCCTGCAACACGAAGGTCCGCGAAATCTAGGGAAAGTGGACCGTCCGGCCGTCCGCGACGAACGGCTAGTTATGGCGCCACATCGCTGTTCGGGAAAGAAAGAATGACCGATCTCGCCGTTCGTGAACGGAAAATTGATCAATGGAGACGTGTCGCTCTAACGAAGAAGGCCCGCTCGCGGCGGCACACTATGACCACTTGCGATTGTCGCTCTGATCGAAATTACCGCGAGGGCTGTTTTGAGCCTTTGCTGCCGCGCCCAAAACTGACTACAATATCTGCGCAAAGTTATGCCTGGGCATGGTATGGGCGATGCCGGTATCTGCAGTTCTGTTCGATTTGGATGAGACACTGTTCAACCGATCCGCTTCATTGCGCGATTTCGTGGCCGACCAGTTCTCAACAAAATGGCATTGCGATCACATTGACTTCAATGCGGTGGTTGATCGCTTTCTTGAGCTTGATGCCCGAGGGCGGCTTCACAAGATGGAGGTATATGGCACTCTGCTCGCAGAGCTCGGCTTAGCGGATTCCGATGTAGCGAAGGAAATGTTCTTCGACTACGAAACCCGCGCGTGGCGCTTCGCCCGAGCGTTCGACGGAGCAGCAGAGCTTTTGTCGTGGCTTACCCGAGAGGGGGTACGTTTCGGCATAGTCAGCAATGGCCAGACTCACATTCAGCTTCGCAGTATCCTTGCGCTAAATCTCGATCGACTCACCGACGTGTACTTGATTTCCGAGCAGGAGAAGTGTCGAAAGCCCGACCCTGAAATTTTTCGTCGTGCTGCGGACAGGCTCGGCATTTCGACAGGCCAGTGCGTATTTGTAGGGGATTCGCCCGAGGCCGATATGTTCGGCGCGCGCTCAGTCGGGATGAAAACGGTCTGGTTCCCAAATGGCGCGGCATGGCCAACCAGCTATCTATGGCAGCCGGACGCGACCGTCAGTTCGCTCTTTGAGGCGCGCGAAGTCATCGCAAATTGGATCACAAACTGATGGCAGCTTTTGGCGGAACCTCCCCGCTCTGGACGGTGAAGGGGGAACTTTGACTCGTTGCGGTCATCGTCTCGACATGGGAGGTAGGCAGATTTATGGAGATTAATTTGACGCGCAGCTGTTACTCGAGGGACCAGTGCATGGCGTCGACACTTAATCGCATGTTGCTCTTCGGGTGGGAGTTGCCGCAGAATGTTGTCGGTACCCTCGTTCTTGTCGTGCAAGCCATGCGCGGAAATGTGATTGTAATCAGTTTTCAACAAGAGCGCGTTTTTGTCGAACTACGATCAATCGGCGCGATAAGTCTCGGGCTGTTCGTGTTTTTCACGTGCAAGGACAATCCGTTTGTCCCCGTTGGCCGGGAAAATAGGGATCACGAGTTTGGCCACTCATTTCAGTCGCGCGCACTCGGTCCATTGTACTTGCCCGTGATCGGAACCGCCTCCGAAGCACGAGTGGTTTACGCCTTCGCGTATCGCTATGTAACCGGGCGCAGGTGGTCAGGCTACTATGATGGATTCCCCGAGCGTCAAGCTGACGAACTCGGTGGCGCGGACCTCACACTTCGACCCTCTCCGTGAGCGTGGGCATAGCCATGATTATGGCGCGCCGAACGTCCGCTTCTGGCGCGAGTTCCCCCTTC
>NZ_LUUM01000014.1:0-16801 GCF_001644125.1 Methylosinus sp. R-45379 | reverse complement strand
TCCGCGAAGGCGGCCGCACCGTCGGCGCCGGCGTCGTCGCCTCGATCATCGAATAAGGAATTTGGACCGCGGGGCGTCTCGCCTCGCATTCGAGAAACGGCCTGCGAGCCCTCGCGGCTCGCGGCCCAGAGCGCGCCGCGGCTCGCGGTCCAAGAGGAAGACGCTGATGAACGGACAGAATATCCGGATTCGCCTGAAGGCGTTCGATCACCGGATTCTCGATACGTCGACAAAAGAGATCGTCTCCACCGCCAAGCGCACGGGCGCTCAGGTGCGTGGTCCGATCCCGCTGCCGACGAAGATCGAGAAGTTCACGGTGAACCGTTCGCCGCACATCGACAAGAAATCGCGTGAGCAGTTCGAAATCCGGACTCACAAGCGCGTGCTCGATATCGTCGATCCGACCCCGCAAACGGTGGACGCGCTGATGAAGCTCGATCTCGCCGCCGGCGTCGACGTCGAAATCAAGCTCTAATAAAAATGAACCGGGCGCCTCTCGCGACGAGAGCGATGCGCCTTTCGAAGGAAGAGATCATGCGGTCTGGCGTCATCGCGCAAAAGGTCGGAATGACCCGCGTTTTCACCGAAGCGGGCGAGCATGTGCCGGTCACGGTGCTGAAGCTCGACGGCTGCCAAGTCGTCGCCCATCGGACCAAGGAGCAGAACGGCTACACGGCCGTGCAGCTCGGCATCGGCCACGCCAAGGTGAAGAACGTCTCCAAGGCCGAGCGCGGCCGTTTCGCCGTCGCCAAGGTCGAGCCGAAGCTGAAGCTCGCCGAGTTTCGCGTCGAGGAGACGGAGCTGCTTCCCGTCGGCGCCGAGATCACGGCCGATCATTTTGTCGTCGGCCAGTTCGTCGACGTGACCGGCACGACCATCGGCAAGGGCTTCGCCGGCGCGATGAAGCGCTGGAACTTCGGTGGTCTGCGCGCCACTCACGGCGTGTCGATCTCGCATCGCTCGCATGGTTCGACCGGTGGCCGTCAGGACCCGGGCAAGACCTTCAAGAACAAGAAAATGGCCGGGCATATGGGCGTCGACCGCGTGACCACGCTGAATCTGCGGGTCGTGCAGACCGACGTCGAGCGCGGGCTGCTGCTGGTCGAGGGCTCCGTGCCCGGACACGCCGGCGGCTGGATTTTTGTGCGCGACGCGGTGAAGCGGGCGCTGCCGGCCGACGCGCCGCAGCCCGGCAAATACCGTCTGGCGGAAGCTCCCGCCGCGCAAGAAGACAAGAAGGAGGACTGAGCCGTGGTGCAGATTAGCGTCA
This sequence comes from Methylosinus sp. R-45379, assembly GCF_001644125.1. Taxonomy (NCBI): domain Bacteria; kingdom Pseudomonadati; phylum Pseudomonadota; class Alphaproteobacteria; order Hyphomicrobiales; family Methylocystaceae; genus Methylosinus; species Methylosinus sp. R-45379. The sequence goes on along the minus strand of NZ_LUUM01000014.1, from coordinate 15,531 downwards.
CGTCGTACGACGGCCAGGATGCCGGCTCGATCGAGCTGGCGGACGAGATTTTCGGGCTCGAACCGCGACAGGATCTCATCTTCCGCATGATCCGCTGGCAGCTCGCCAAGCGGCGGGCGGGCACGCATGCGGTGAAGAACCGCGCGGACATCGCCCGCACCGGCAAGAAGCTGCATAAGCAGAAGGGCACGGGCGGCGCTCGTCATGGATCGCGGCGCGCGCCGCAATTCATCGGCGGTGGTCGCGCCTTCGGTCCGGTGGTGCGCAGTCATGAGCACGACCTGCCCAAGAAGGTGCGCGTTCTCGCTCTGAAGCACGCGCTCTCGGCCAAAGCCAAGGACGGCGCCATCATCGTCTGGGAGAGCGCTTCGCTCACCGAGCCGAAGACCAAGCTGCTCAAGGCTGGTTTCGATAAGACCGGGCTTTCCAGCGCGCTCATTATCGACGGCGCGGAGCCGCAGGCCAATTTCGCGCTGGCCGCGCGCAATCTGCCGCGGATCGACGTGCTGCCGGTCCAGGGCGTCAATGTCTATGACATTCTGCGCCGGGAGAAGCTGGTGCTGACCCGCGCGGCGATCGATGCGCTGGAGGCGCGCCTGAAATGAGCAAGGATGTGCGCCATTACGACGTGATCGTCTCCCCGGTCATCACCGAGAAGGCGACGATCGCTTCCGAGCAGAACAAAGTGGTCTTCAATGTCGCCAAGACCGCCACCAAGCCGCAGATCAAGGCGGCGGTGGAGGGGCTCTTCGATGTGAAGGTGGAGGCCGTCAATACTCTGCTGCGCAAGGGCAAGCTGCGCGCCTTCAAGGGCGTGCGCGGCCGCCAGTCGGATGTGAAGAAGGCGGTCGTCACACTGGCCGAAGGCCATAAGATCGACGTGACGACGGGACTCTAAAGGTAGGCTCGAGGACAAAACCATGGCGCTGAAGACATTCAAGCCGGTCACGCCGAGCCTTCGTCAGCTCGTCATCGTCGACCGCAGCGATCTCTACAAGGGCAAGCCCGTCAAGACCCTCACCGAGGGCAAGACGTCCAAGGGCGGCCGCAACAACAATGGGCGCATCACCGTGCGCTTCCGCGGCGGCGGCCACAAGCAGGCCTATCGCCTCGTCGACTTCAAGCGCCGCAAGCTCGACGTCGTCGGCAAGGTGGATCGGATCGAATATGACCCGAACCGCACCGCCTTCATCGCGCTCATCCGTTATGCGGATGACGAGCTGTCCTATATTCTCGCGCCGCAGCGTCTTTCGGTCGGCGACGAGGTGATCTCGGGCGCTCAGGTCGATGTGAAGCCTGGCAACGCCATGCCGATCGGCAATATTCCGGTCGGCACGATCGTCCACAATGTCGAGATCAAGATCGGCAAGGGCGGCGCGATCGCGCGCTCGGCGGGCAATTATGCGCAGATCGTCGGCCGCGATCAGGGTTATGTGATCATTCGCCTGAACTCGGGCGAGCAGCGCCTCGTTCATGGTCAGTGCTTCGCGACCATTGGCGCGGTGTCGAACCCGGATCACATGAACATCTCGCTCGGCAAGGCGGGTCGTTCGCGCTGGCTCGGCCGTCGCCCGCATAACCGCGGCGTCACCATGAACCCGGTCGACCATCCGCACGGCGGCGGCGAAGGCCGCACCTCGGGCGGCCGTCATCCGGTCACGCCCTGGGGCAAGCCGACCAAGGGCAAGAAGACCCGCACGAACAAGAAGACCGACAAATTCATCGTGTCCTCGCGGCACGCCAAGAAGAAGAAGGGCTGATCCATGGCTCGCTCTATCTGGAAAGGCCCGTTCGTCGACGGCTATCTGCTGAAGAAGGCGGAGACCGCGCGCGGCTCGGGACGCAGCGATATCATCAAGATTTGGAGCCGCCGCTCCACCATTCTGCCGCAGTTCGTGGGTCTCACCTTCGGCGTGCATAATGGCCACAAGCATGTGCCGGTGTCTGTCAGCGAAGACATGATCGGGCACAAGTTCGGCGAATTCTCTCCGACGCGGACCTTCCATGGTCATGCGGCGGACAAGAAGTCGAAGAGGGGCTGACGAACATGTCCAAGCCGAGCAATCCGCGCGCGCTGGCCGACAATGAGGCGAAAGCCGTCGCCAACACGCTGCGCGTCTCCCCGCAGAAGCTCAATCTTCTCGCCCAGCTCATCCGCGGCAAGAAGGTGGATCGCGCTCTCGCCGATCTCGAGTTCTCGCGCAAGCGCATCGCTCACGAGGTGAAGAAGACCTTGGAGAGCGCCATCGCCAACGCCGAGAACAATCATGGTCTCGACGTCGACGATCTGATCGTCGCGCAGGCCTTCGTCGGCAAGTCGCTGGTGATGCGGCGCTTCGCGGCGCGCGCCCGCGGTCGCTCGAGCCGTATCGAGAAGCCCTTCGCGAATCTGACGATCATCGTCCGCGAAGTCGAAACGCCGGCGAAAGCCTAAAGGGAGCCAACGATGGGTCAGAAGGTCAATCCGATCGGGCTGCGCCTCGGCGTCAACCGCACCTGGGACTCGCGCTGGTTCGCGAGCAAGGGCGAATACGCCAAGCTCCTGCACGAGGATCTCGCCATTCGCGCAGCGGTGGCCAAGAATCTCAAGCAGGCGGCGGTGTCGCGCATCATCATCGAGCGTCCGCACAAGAAGTGCCGCGTGACGATTCACTCGGCGCGTCCGGGCGTCGTCATCGGCAAGAAGGGCGCGGATATCGACAAGATCCGCAAGCTGGTCGGCAAGCTCACCGGCAGCGAAGTGGTGATCAACATCGTCGAGGTGCGTAAGCCCGAGGTCGAGGCCACTCTGGTCGCGGATTCGATCGCTCAGCAGCTCGAGCGCCGCGTCGCCTTCCGCCGCGCGATGAAGCGCGCCGTGCAGTCGGCGATCCGGCTTGGGGCGCAAGGCATTCGCATCAATTGCTCGGGCCGTCTCGGCGGCGCGGAGATCGCGCGCCTGGAATGGTATCGCGAGGGCCGCGTGCCGCTGCATACGCTGCGCGCCGATGTCGACTATGGCGTCGCCACCGCGCATACCGCTTATGGCGCTTGCGGCATCAAGGTCTGGATCTTCAAGGGCGAGATCCTCGAGCATGATCCGATGGCGCAGGACAAGCGTCTGGCCGAGCAGGCCGCCGGCGGCGGTGAGCGCGAACATCATGGCGAGCGTCGCCGTCGCGAGCCGCGCGAGCCGCGTGACGCGGCCTAATTTCGAGAGTTCGACATCATGTTGCAACCCAAACGCACCAGGTTCCGCAAGGCCTTCAAAGGCCGCATTCACGGAAACGCCAAGGGCGGCTTTTCCCTGAATTTCGGGCAGTTCGGCCTCAAGGCTCTCGAGCCGGAGCGCATCACTGCGCGCCAGATCGAGGCGGCCCGCCGCGCCATGACGCGCCATATGAAGCGCGCTGGCCGCGTGTGGATCCGCATCTTCCCCGACGTGCCGGTTTCCAAGAAGCCGACCGAAGTGCGCATGGGTAAGGGCAAGGGCGCGCCGGAACTCTGGGCCGTGCGTGTCGCCCCGGGCCGCATCATGTTCGAGGTCGACGGCGTCTCCGGCGAGCTCGCGCGCGAGGCTCTGACGCTCGCCGCCGCGAAGCTGCCGATCAAGACGCGCTTCATCGAACGCATCGCCGAGTGAGGATTGCGACAATGAGCACGAACAAGCAACGCGTCTCCGACCTCCGCGGCCTCTCCTTCGATCAGCTGGACGAGGAAGTGCTGAAGCTGAAGAAAGAGCAGTTCAATCTGCGTTTCCAGCGGGCGACTGGCCAGCTCGAGAACACTGCGCGCGTGCGCGTCGTTCGTCGCGACATCGCCCGCGCCAAATCCATCGCCGCGCAGAAGCGCGCTGAACAACAGAGTTGAGAGAGCGCCAATGCCGAAGCGAATTCTCCAGGGCGTCGTCGTCAGCGACAAGCAGAACAAAACCGTGGTGGTGAAGGTGGAGCGCCGCTTCACCCATCCGCTGTTCAAGAAGACTGTTCGTCGCACGAAAAATTATCATGCGCATGACGAGGCGCAGACCTTCAAGGTCGGCGACGAGGTCACGATCGAGGAGACGGCTCCGATTTCGCGGCTGAAGCGCTGGCGAGTGGTCGAAGCCGCCGACAAGGCCTGAGGCCTTCAAAAAGACGAGACGTGTGAAATGGTTTTCTCGGACGAAGTCGGGGGACCGAAACCAGACCGAGACGAAAGGCGGGATAAGCCATGATACAGATGCAGACAAATCTCGATGTCGCCGATAATTCTGGCGCCCGCCGCGTCATGTGCATCAAGGTGCTGGGCGGCTCCAAGCGCAAATACGCCGGTGTCGGCGACATTATCGTCGTCTCGATCAAAGAGGCGATTCCGCGCGGTCGCGTGAAGAAAGGCGACGTGCTCAAGGCGGTTGTCGTCCGCACGGCCAAAGACATCAAGCGCGCCGACGGCTCGGTGATCCGCTTCGATTCCAATGCTGCGGTTCTGATCAACAATCAGAAGGAGCCGATCGGCACGCGTATCTTCGGACCCGTGCCGCGCGAGCTGCGCGCCAAGAACCATATGAAGATCATTTCGCTCGCGCCGGAGGTGCTGTAATGGCCGCGAAAATCAAGAAAGGCGACAAGGTCGTCGTTCTCGCCGGTCGCGACAAGGGCCGCACGGGTCAGGTTATCCAGGTGATGCCGACGGAAGGTCGCGCCGTGGTGGAAGGCGTGAATCTCGTCAAGCGCCACCAGCGCCAGACGCGCCAGCAGGAGGCGGGGATCGTCACCAAGGCGGCGGCGCTCGACCTGTCCAACATCGCGATCGCCGATCCCAAGGACGGCAAGCCGACGCGCGTCGGTTTCAAGACTCTCGATGACGGCCGCAAGGTCCGCATCGCCAAGCGTTCCGGAGAACAGATCGATGGCTGAGGAAAAGAAGCCGAAAGCCGCCAAGGCTCCGAAGGCGGACGGCGAGGCCAAGAAGGCCGGCAAGGCGAAGTCCGCTCCCGAGTCTGCGTCGCATGAAGGCGGCGAGCGACGTTCCGCTGGGCCGAAGTCGCTCCCCGAGGGCGCCTATGAGGTGCGGCTGAAAAAGCACTATGAGGAAGTGGTTCGCGCCAAGCTCATGGAAGAGTTCGGCTATAAGAACGCTTTCGAGGTGCCGGCGATCGAGAAGATCGTGCTGAACATGGGCGTCGGCGAGGCGGTCAACGACAGCAAGAAGGTGACGGCGGCCGCCGGCGACCTCGCGTTGATCGCTGGCCAGAAGCCGGTGGTGACGCGCGCCCGCAAGGCGATCTCGACCTTCAAGGTGCGCGAGAATATGCCGATCGGCGCCAAGGTCACGCTGCGCAAGACGCGCATGTATGAATTTCTGGACCGTCTGATCACGATCGCGCTGCCGCGCGTTCGCGATTTCCGCGGCCTCAATCCCAAGTCCTTCGACGGACGCGGCTCCTACGCCCTCGGCATCAAGGAGCATATCGTGTTTCCCGAGATCGACTATGACAAGGCCGAGTCGATCCTCGGCATGGACGTCATCGTCGTGACGACGGCGAAGACGGACGACGAGGCGCGCGCGCTCCTGCGCGCGTTCAATTTCCCGTTCCGGCAGTGAGACGGTAAGTCTCAGACGCGGAAACCGAAGGCATAGAAAATGGCCAAGAAGAGTTCGATCGAGAACAACAAGCGCAGGGCGAAGCTCGCCAAGGCCTATGCGGGCCGCCGCGAGCGGCTGAAGGCGAAGGCGAATGACGAGGCGCTCACCGCCGAGGAGCGGTTCGAGGCGCGTCTCAAGCTCGCCGAGCTGCCGCGCAATTCCGCGGCGATTCGCATTCGCAATCGCTGCGAGGTTTCGGGACGTCCGCGCGCTTTCTATCGCAAGCTGAAGCTGTCGCGCGTGGCGCTGCGTGAGCTCGGCTCGCGCGGCCTCATTCCCGGTCTCGTGAAGTCCAGCTGGTAAGGGAGAGAGCGAATGTCGATCAGCGATCCGTTGGGCGATCTGCTCACCCGTATCCGCAATGCGCAGATGCGCCGCAAGGACAAGGTCCAGACGCCGGGCTCGCGCCTGCGCGGCCATGTTCTCGACGTGCTGAAGGAAGAAGGCTACATCCGCGGCTACACGACCACGGATTTCGGCAATGGCCGCACCGAGTTCGAGATCGAGCTGAAATATTTCGACGGCGAGCCGGTCATCAAGACGATCGAGCGCGTCTCGCGTCCAGGCCGCCGGGTCTATGCGGGCGTCGATAAGACGCCGCGCGTGGCCAATGGCCTCGGCATCACCATCGTGTCGACGCCCAAAGGCGTCATGGCCGATCACAAGGCCCGCGAGAACAATGTCGGCGGCGAGGTGCTTGCCAAGGTCTTCTGACCGAAGCTCGCAGGAATTGGGATAGGACTTCAACCATGTCTCGTATCGGCAAGAAGCCCGTCATCGTGCCGGCCGGCGTGACCGCGAAGGTCGACGGCCAGCTCGTCCAGGTGAAGGGCGCGAAGGGCGAGCTGCAGTTCCGGGTTCCCGACGATGTCGCGGTGACTCAGGACGGCAATTCGATCAAGGTCGACCCACGCTCCAACAGCAAGCGCGCTCGCGCGCTGTGGGGCACGTCGCGCGCTCAGGTGAACAATCTCGTGGTCGGCGTCACCGCCGGCTTCGAGAAGAAACTCGAGATCAACGGCGTCGGTTATCGCGCCGCGGTCGCCGGCAAGAATCTGCAGCTCGCGCTCGGCTATTCGCATGACGTGAACTATCCGATCCCGGCCGGCATAGCGATCGTGACGCCCAAGCCCACGGAGATCACCATCTCCGGCGTGGACAAGCGCCAGGTCGGTCAGGTCGCCGCCGAGATCCGCGCGTTGCGCGGCCCCGAGCCCTATAAGGGCAAGGGCGTGAAATACGCCGGCGAATTCATCTTCCGTAAGGAAGGCAAGAAGAAGTAAGGACGCGAGCCATGGCAAAGGACGTAAATGCAGCCGCCCGGCGCAAGGCCCGGGTCCGTCGGAGCATTCGCGCGCGCGCCTATGGCCGCCCGCGTCTGTCGGTGTTCCGCTCTTCGGAGCAGATCTATGCGCAGATCATCGACGACGAGAAGGGCGTGACCATCGTCTCCGCCTCGACGCTCGAGAAGGCCAATCGCGAGACGCTGAAGACGGGCGCCAACAAGGAAGCGGCGCATCTCGTCGGCAAGCAGCTCGCCGAGCGCGCCGCCGCCAAGGGCATCACGGAAGTCGTGTTCGATCGCGGGGCCTATATCTATCATGGCCGCGTTCAGGCGCTGGCCGAGGGCGCTCGCGAGGGCGGCCTGCAGTTCTGATGCGCCTCCTCCCGCTGGCGGGGGGAGACTTCGCGCATCGGCGCGGCGAATGAGGGCTGGCGCGGCGTAGCGAGGCGATGGTCGAAAGGCTCTCGCCGACCTTGCGTCGTGCGGCCCCTCTCCTGTATGCGGGAGAGGAACCAAACCCCAAGCGAGCGGCGCTATTGCCGCGTAAGTGACGGAAGAGAAAATGGCTCGTGAACCAGAAGGCGGCCGCGGCCGCGACCGGGATCGGGACGACCGCGACAATGAGTTCGTGGACCGTCTCGTCCACATCAACCGCGTCGCCAAAGTGGTGAAGGGCGGCCGGCGTTTCGGCTTTGCCGCGCTCGTCGTCGTCGGCGACCAGAAGGGCCGCGTCGGCTATGGCCACGGCAAGGCGCGCGAAGTGCCGGAAGCGATCCGCAAGGCGACGGAAGCCGCCAAGCGCGCGCTCATCCGCGTGCCGCTGCGCGAAGGCCGCACGCTGCATCATGACGTCAACGGCCGCCATGGCGCGGGCCGCGTCGTGCTGCGCGCCGCGCCTCCCGGCACCGGCATCATCGCCGGCGGCCCGATGCGCGCCGTTTTCGAGACGCTGGGCGTTCACGACGTCGTGGCCAAGAGCCAGGGCTCCTCGAATCCCTACAACATGATTCGCGCGACGTTCGACGCGCTCGAGCGCGAAGATTCTCCGCGTTCGGTCGCCGCTCGTCGTTCTCTCAAGGTCTCCGCGCTGCAGGCGCGCCGTCAGGGCGCCGAAGCCGAAGCCGTCGACGCTTGAGGGGAGGGCTTGCGATGAGCGATAAGAAAATCACCGTCGAGCAGACCGGCAGCGCCATCGGCCGTCCCGAGCGTCAGCATAGAACGCTGACCGGCCTCGGCCTCACGCGCATCGGCAAGCGTCGCACGCTCGAGGACACGCCCGCTGTGCGCGGGATGATCGCGAAAGTCGCGCATCTCGTCAAAATCGTCGACGAGAAGTGAGGGGCGGGACAATGGTGAAGCTCAACGATCTCTCCGACAATCCCGGCTCCAGCAAGAATCGCATGCGCGTGGGCCGCGGCATCGGCTCCGGCAAGGGCAAGACCGCGGGTCGCGGCGTCAAGGGCCAGAAGGCTCGCACCGGCGTCGCTGTGAAAGGCTTCGAAGGCGGCCAGATGCCGCTGCATCGTCGCCTGCCCAAGCGCGGGTTCTTCAATCCCTTCTCGACCGACTATAATGAGGTCAATCTCGGCCGCATTCAGCAGGCGGTGGAGGCAGGCAAGCTCGACGCCGCCGCTCCGGTGACGATCGACGCGCTGATCGCCGCCGGCGTGGTCTCCAAGCCGCGCGACGGCGTGAAGATCCTCGGCAATGGCAAGCTCGAGGCGAAGCTCGCCTTCGAGGTCGCCGCCGCTTCGAAATCGGCAGTGGCCGCTATCGAGGCCGCCGGCGGCTCGGTCAAGCTGCTCGTCGCCGCGGAAGAGCCCGCCTCGGCCTGAAGCCGCCGCCCGGCCCGCGACGCGTAGGCCGGGCGTCAGCTCGAGGGGGCGCATTTTTCGCCGCCTCGAGGTTAATCGTATCGACCAAAAAACTGGCGATCCGCCCATCCGTCGTGATACGGAGTCGCCTGTGCGAGCCGGCGAGAAGAGGCTAGACTTTTTTTTCGCCGACATCGTGCGATAGACATGCGCCGGGTCCGGCCCCTCGAATGGGCTGGGCCGAAAACAGAGCGCGGCGTCGCGGCGGCCAGCGCTGCGTCGCTTCGACGCTCGTCTAAAAGAAAACCGCGCGGCGCGCGACGAGGGAGCCTCGCCCATGGCATCGGCAGCCGAACAGCTTGCGGCCAACGTCAATTTTTCCGCTTTCGGCAAAGCGGATGAGCTCAAGAAACGCATCTGGTTCACGCTCGGCGCGCTGATCGTCTATCGCCTCGGCACTTATGTGCCGCTGCCGGGCATCGACCCGGACGCCTTCGCCAAGAGCTTCTTCGGCCAGTCGAAGGGCGTGCTCGAGCTGTTCAACATGTTCGCCGGCGGCGCGGTTCAGCGTAGCGCGATCTTCGCGTTGAACATCATGCCTTATATTTCCGCCTCCATCATCATTCAGCTTCTCACGACGGTGATTCCGTCGCTCGAGCAGGTGAAGAAGGAAGGCGAGCAGGGCCGCAAGGTCCTCAACCAATATACGCGCTATCTCACCGTCATTCTGGCGACCTTCCAGGCCTATGGCATGGCGATCGGCCTCGAGGGACAGCAAGGCGTCGTGACAGAGCCAGGGCTGTTCTTTCGCCTCACGACCGTCTGCACGCTCGTCGGCGGCACGATGTTCCTGATGTGGCTCGGCGAGCAGATCACGTCGCGCGGCATCGGCAATGGCTCCTCGCTGATTATTTTCGCGGGCATTGTCGCGGCCTTTCCGGCGGCGATCCTCAGCACTCTCGAGCTCGGCAAGCAGGGCGCGATCTCGACTGGCGTCATCCTCGGCGTGATCGCCATGTCCTTCTTCGTCATCGCCTTCATCGTCTATATGGAGCGAGCGCAGAGGCGATTGCTCATCACCTATCCCAAGCGACAGCACGGCAATCGTGTCTATGAGGGCCAGACCTCCTTCCTGCCGCTGAAGCTCAACACCTCGGGCGTCATTCCGCCGATCTTCGCCTCGTCGCTGCTGCTGCTGCCGACGACGATCGCGAATTTCTATCAGACGCAGGGCACGGACAATATTTTTGCGACCATCTCGGCCTATTTCGGGCATGGGCGGCCGCTCTATATGCTGTCCTATGTCGGGCTGATCGTGTTCTTCGCTTTCTTCTACACGGCCATCGTCTTCAATCCGACGGAGACGGCCGATAATCTGAAGAAGCATGGCGGCTTCATCCCCGGCATTCGGCCGGGTGAGCGCACGGCGAAGTTCATCGACGATGTGCTGATGCGCATCACCGTGCTCGGCGCCGCCTATCTCGCGGTAATCTGCCTGCTGCCGGAAATGCTGATCTCCTACGCCAATCTGCCGTTTTATTTCGGCGGCACCTCGCTGCTCATCGTGGTGAGCGTGACGATGGATACGGTGGCGCAGGTCCACGGTCATCTCCAGGCTCATCAATATGAGGGCCTGATCCGCAAGACGAAACTTCGCGGGCGACGCAAATGAGGCTGGTGCTGCTCGGACCGCCGGGCGCGGGCAAGGGCACGCAATCGGCTCGGCTCGTCGCGAAATATTCGATCCCGCAGCTCTCGACCGGCGACATGCTGCGCGCCGCCGTCGAGGCGAGGACGCCGATCGGCCTCGAGGCCAAGGAGATCATGGATCGCGGCGCGCTGGTGCCCGACGCTGTCGTCGTCGGCATCATTGGCCAGCGCATCAAGGAGAAGGACGCCGCCAACGGCTTCATTCTCGATGGTTTCCCGCGCACGGTGGCGCAGGCTCAGGCGCTCGATCAGCTGCTGGACCGCGAGGGGCTGAAGCTCGATGCGGTCATAGAGCTCAGCGTCGATGAGAATGCGCTGCTCGCGCGCATGCAGAATCGCGTCGATGAGACGCGCGCCCGCGGCGGCGAGGTGCGCGCCGACGACAATCCAGAAGCGTTCAAGACGCGGCTGGACGCTTATCGCACGCAAACTGCGCCAGTGTCGGATTATTATTCCGGCAAGGGCGAGCTGAAGCAGGTCGACGGCATGGAGCCGGTCGACGCCGTCAGCGCGGCGATCGAGCAGGCGTTGGAGCACTGAACCCAAAGCGCTCGCCTTTTGTCTTCGCGCTTGCCGCGAGGACAAAGGAGAGCGCGGGACTTCTTCACTCGCAATCGAGCTGGCGTCCGCGCAAATGGCAGCGCAGACGCGGCGTCGCTTCGGCGTCGTAATTGGTGACGATCCATTCGCCGTCGCCGCGTTCGAATGTCGCGAAGCCGAAGGTGGCGGCGACGCCGCGGCCTTGCGCGACCGTAGCCTCGCCGATCGTCGCTCCATCGAAATTGGTCGGTATGCGCGGGTCCATGGCGGTGCCGCCGACGCCGACAATGAATTGCGCCGGCCGGTCCTCCCGAAAGCTCAGAGCTTCGAAAGCGTGGAGATGGCCCGACAGGATGGCCTGCACGCTCGCCGGAATATTGTCATGGGCGGCGGCGGCCAGCGTTTCATTGATGCCGATCGTTTCGCCGATCCGCGATCGAAACAGCGAGAAGATCGGCTTGTGGAACGCATACCAGACCGGGCCGGGCGCGTCCTTGGCGACAGTGAGCTGGCTGCGTAGAAAAGCTGCCTGCTCGATGACCACAGTGCGCTCTTCCGCTTCGGTCGTGTCGAGAATGTAGAGCGTCGGATCGGCGATATCGACGCGATAGGCCTGCTCGCGCTCGACGCATTGGGGATTCTCGCTCAGCGGCAGTGGCGAGAGCGTCCGCGTCCAGCCTCGGCCGGCGCGCTTGCAGATTTCGTGATTGCCGCGCACGAGCGCCAAAGGGGCGGCGCGCAGCAGAGCGTCGCCAGGCTCGAAGAAATCCGCCTTCCAGGCCTCCCAATTGTCGCCATGAGGCGAGCCGGCGCAGCCCGCCATGCCGGGGAGGCACGCGGTCTCGCGATAATGATAATCGCCGACATGGATCACGATGTCCGGGGCAAATTTTGCAGCGGTCTCGGCGACTCGGCGGAAGGGCCAGGCTTCCGCAGAATTGCAATCCTGCACGAATATGCCTTTGAGTCGGCAACCGGTATCGCCGAGGACCAGGGCCTTGTCGATGCGCTCCGGCGGAGGGCGCAGCGGCGCGCCGGCGATTGTGAGGCTTCGTGTTCCTTTCGGAACCCTCACGGCGCAGACCGTGATCGGAAAGTCTTCTCCCGGCCGCGCGCGCGGCGTCATGGCGATGGCGCGGCCGTCGATCTCGGCGGCGGGGCAGGCGTCGCTCTGCGTTATGGCGCGCGCCTCCCATCCATCGGCGGCGGCCTGCAGCCAGCGATAGGAGTCCTCGGCGCGCGCCGGCCCGCAGAAGAACAGCGCGCCGAGCGCGAGCAAGCCCAGAGCGCGTGGGAGGAGAAATTCTCCTCTGTCATCTGCGTCGAAAGCGTGGGATTTATAGGGCGTTGCTTTGGTAGAGGTCATCTTTTCGCCGGTTTCGGAAAGTTGTCTCGGGCTCGGCCGCAGCGATCCCGCGTCGCATAGACGAAATCGCGGCCGCCGGGCGCCTCGCATGGGCTCATACGGAGGGAAGGATACTCCATGAAGAAGATTTTCGTGACGGCGGCGGCGCTGGCCATGGCCGCGTCGCTCGCAGGCTGCAATACGCCCGGCGAGCGCGCCGCTGGCGGCGCCCTCATCGGCGGCGCGGGCGGAGCGGCGATCGGCGCCGCGGCCTCCGGCGGCCGCGCGGGCGGCACGCTCGCAGGGGCGGCGATCGGTGCGGCGACCGGCGCCGTCGTCGGCGCGGCGACCGCCCCGCCGCAGCAATGCGCCCGCTGGGGCTGGGATTATTACGGCAATCGCGTCTGCGTCGCCTATTATAATTACTGAGATTGCCAGGGACGCGAAGCGCAGAGCTTCGCGTCCAGATTTTTTTTGACGGTCAGTTGGCGCGGGCGAGGCCGAGCGCGTTGCGTAGCTCCGTCCGCGCGGCTTCTATGTCCTTGCGATAGGCGGGGTCGAGCTCCATGATCGCATGCACCGCATAGGCGACGAGCCGCGCCGCAGCGACGTCGCTGGGGAAATGCACGCCGCAGACGAGCCGATTGTTGCCGTAATCATCCGCCCGCGCGAGGATTTCGTCGCGACGCTCGGGCGCGATGTCGATCAGCGCCAGGCCCATGAGATAACCGACGGTCGTATGGCCGCTCGGATAGGAATCGTCCTTCGCCTTGGTCTTGCAGACGGGATGCAGCGTCTTGTCGACATTATAAGGCCGGATGCGATGGAAGGCGTCCTTGGCGGCGCCCGTATTGGCGGATTCGTCGGCCTTCAGCCGTGCGCCGAGAGCTTCGACCGCCGGCAGATTCTCCTTGGTGAATTTCTCGCCGAAGACCGTGTGATAGAGGAAGATGGTCTGATTCTCGTCGTCCGCCTTGGCGCGCGCGGCCTGCTCCGCGGTGCGCGCATCCTCGATGCGATGCAGCTCGGCGAGCTCGGCGTCGCTCTTCGGCGAGTGCGGTGCGGGCGGGGTCGCGAGAATTTCGAGCGGATGGCTCTGCTCGGGCGTCACAAAGCCCTCGCGCGCGGCTGCGGGCGCGCAGAGCAGAGCGAGAACCGAAAGGATCGCGGCGGTTTTCTTCATATGAGCTGGTTCCGGCGGCCGTCATTTTCGATTACGCGCAGTCCCCGGGCCGCCCGGCCGCGCGCTTCGGCGTACGGCTTTCTACCCGAAACTTCTTGTCCGTGCGATGACGGCGTCTCATGTGGGGCGCATTCATCGGATCGGCAGAAAGAGATCGGTGATCGTCTCATGCTCCGGGACATCGGGATAGAAGGCGATTCTCTGGCAGAACAGAGGAAAGTCGCGCGGCTCCTCGCCGCTCGCCGGCAGCCAGTCGCGATAGAGGAAGAGCGCCGGCCGCTCCAGATTTTCGCTGGAGCCGATGACGCGCAACACGGCGCAGCGGCCGCCCGGTATCAGCCCGGATGTCACGCCCGCCGCATTGGCGGCGATCGGCCGATCGCTCGCCGCGCAGAGATCGATGCGGAACGCCTCCGGCGCCGTGATGCGCGGATCGCAAGGAAAAATGGTGAAGGTCGCCGCGATATCGCGGGAGAGGCCCACCGACCGGCGCCATTCGATGAAACGCCGCACGCTCTCATAGACGCGCGCGGGATCGCCCCTATGGGTCAGAATGGCGACCGGCGTCGGGGGAAAGTCTCTCACGGTCACATCAGCGGGGGAGTAGGTCATATTCGCGCTCCGGGCTCGATCGAGCGGCTCCAAGGCCGCGAGCCACTGCTCCCAGTCGGGCGATTTGCGGAAGGCCGATGGCGTTTGCCCGACGCATTCCCGAAAGGCGCGGGCGAAGCCGTCAGGCGCCTCATATCCAGAGTCGAGAGCGATCGCCGTCACATTGTCGTCCGCGTGAAAGGCCAGCCGATAGGATGCCCGCTTCATGCGGGCGAGCTGGACATAGCGGTGCGCCGAGACGCCGAAAGTCGCGCCGAACTGCCGGTGGAAGTGATGCTTCGAGAAAGCCGCCACGTCACTGAGAACATCGAGGCTGAGATCTTCGTCGAGATGCCGGTCGATATGATCCAGCACGCGCCGCATCCGGGCCTGATAATTCTCGAGCGCCGTTTTCCCCATTCCATCCTCCGTGGCGCTCTCATCTGAGCATTCGCCTCGGCGGCGCGCTCGGCCGATCTTGCGATCTCGCCGGGGGCGCGCGACTTTTTTCTGCGTGGGACGAAACGCGAGACATGCGATTCGCGAACGTCACTCATGCGCCGCATGGGCGCGGCGCGGTGGAGAAAGCTTCATGAAATTGCACAGATTCCTTCTGCTCTCGCTCTTCTGCCTGGTCGTTTCCGGGCTCGCGCGCGCCGAGACGGCGCCCGCGCCGCGCTTCAAAGCGGTGGCTTTCGACTATTTCGTGCTCTTCGACGCCAATTCGGTGATTCCGGCGGTCGAGGCCGCCTATCCGGGCAAAGGCGCGGAATTCACCAAGCTCTGGCGCGCCAAGCAGTTCGAATATTGCTTCCTGCGCTCGATCACCGGCCGCCATGCGGATTTTTTCGAGGTGACGGGCGACGCGCTCGCCTATGCCGCCCAGGCGATGAAGCTCGATCTGCCGCCGGCGACCCGCGAGCGTCTCATGAACGCCTATCTGACGCTCACCCCCTGGCCCGATACTCTGGATGCGCTGCGCCGGCTGAAGGCCGCCGGCGTGCGCGTCGTCACAATCGCGAATTTCAGTGGAAAGATGCTGTCGGCCAATGCGGAGCGCGCCGGCCTCACCTTCTATTTCGACGAATTGCTGAGCACCGAGGTCAATGCGACCTATAAGCCCGATCCCAAGGCCTATGCGCTGGGAATGGAGCGGCTGCATCTCGCTAAGGAGGAGATTCTCTTCGCCGCTTTCGGCAGCTGGGACGCCTATGGCGCCAAGGCCTTCGGCTATCCGACCATTTGGGTCAACCGCTTCGGCCTGCCGGCGGAAAAGCTCGGCGTCGTGCCGGATGTGGTCGCACCGGATATGAAAGGGCTGCTGGAGCTGGTTCTCGGCCGTTCGTGAGGTCAGGCGATCTTCGCATAGAGCGCTTTCCGATCGAACGGAATCGTTCGATCGATCAGAATTCGCTCCCGATAGAGAAATGAGAGCGTTATCCGATCCAATTGGATC